>NZ_CALLZT010000001.1:0-22208 GCF_937858515.1 uncultured Gordonia sp.
GGCTTCTCGCGCAGCTCGTACGTCTCGATGACGTCGTCGACCTTGATGTCGCTGTAGGTGAGCGTGAGACCACACTCGTACCCTTCGCGAACCTCGGTCGCATCGTCCTTCTCACGCTTGAGCGAGGAGATGGTCAGGTTCTCGGCGACCACCACATTGTCGCGGAGCAGACGTGCCTTGGCGTTGCGGCGCATGATGCCCGACTGCACCAGACAGCCGGCGATGTTGCCGACCTTCGACGACTTGAAGATGGCACGGATCTCGGCGCGGCCGAGCTCCACCTCCTCGTAGACCGGCTTGAGCATGCCCTTGAGCGCGCTCTCGATCTCGTCGATGGCCTGGTAGATCACCGAGTAGTACCGGATGTCGACACCCTCGCGGTTGGCCAGTTCGGTTGCCTTACCCTCGGCGCGGACGTTGAAGCCGATGATGATGGCATCCGAGGCCGCCGCCAGGTTGACGTTGGTCTCGGTGACACCGCCGACGCCGCGGTCGATGATCCGCAACGACACCTCGTCGTCCATCTCGATACCGAGCAGCGCCTCTTCGAGGGCCTCGACGGTACCGGAGTTGTCGCCCTTGAGGATGAGGTTGAGCTGGCTGGTCTCCTTGAGAGCCGAATCCAGATCTTCCAGGCTGATGCGCTTGCGGCTGCGGGCGGCCAGCGCGTTGCGCTTGCGCGCGTTGCGCCGGTCGGCGATCTGCCGGGCGATGCGGTCCTCTTCGACGACCAGCAGGTTGTCACCGGCACCGGGCACCGACGTGAAGCCGATGACCTGCACCGGACGCGACGGGGTGGCCTCGGCGACGTCGTCGCCGTGCTCGTCGACCATGCGCCGGACGCGGCCGTAGGCGTCGCCGGCGACGATCGAGTCGCCCACCTTGAGCGTTCCGCGCTGCACCAGGACGGTGGCCACCGGGCCGCGGCCGCGGTCGAGGTGGGCCTCGATGGCCACACCCTGCGCGTCCATGTCGGGGTTGGCCCGCAGGTCCAGCGACGCGTCGGCGGTCAGCAGCACCGCTTCGAGGAGACCCTCGATGTTGGTACCCTGCTTGGCCGAGATGTCGACGAACATGGTGTCACCGCCGTACTCCTCGGGGACCAGACCGTACTCGGTGAGCTGGCCGCGGATCTTCTCCGGCTGCGCGCCCTCCTTGTCGATCTTGTTGACCGCCACCACGACAGGCACGTCGGCCGCCTGTGCGTGGTTGATGGCCTCCACCGTCTGCGGCATGACACCGTCGTCGGCGGCGACCACGACGATCGCGATGTCGGTGGCCTTGGCACCACGGGCACGCATGGCGGTGAACGCCTCGTGACCAGGGGTGTCGATGAAGGTGATGAGCCGGTCCTCGCCGTTGAGGTGGGTGTTCACCTGGTAGGCGCCGATGTGCTGGGTGATGCCACCGGCCTCGCCCTCACGGACGTTGGCCTTGCGGATCGTGTCGAGCAGTCGGGTCTTACCGTGGTCGACGTGACCCATGACGGTCACCACCGGCGGGCGCTGTTCGAGATCCTCTTCGCCGCCCTCGTCCTCTCCGTAGGTGAGGTCGAAGCTTTCGAGCAGCTCGCGGTCCTCGTCCTCGGGGCTGACGACCTGGACGGTGTAGTTCATCTCGCCGCCGAGCAGCTCCAGCGTCTCGTCGTTCACCGACTCGGTGGCCGTGACCATCTCGCCGAGGTTGAACAACGCCTGGACCAGCGACGCCGGGTTGGCGCCGATCTTGTCGGCGAAATCGGACAGCGACGCGCCACGGGCGAGCCGGATGGTCTCGCCGTTGCCGCGTGGCAGCCGGACACCGCCGACTGCCGGTGCCTGCATCGAGTCGTACTCTTGCCGCTTCTGGCGCTTGGACTTGCGGCCCTTGCGGGGAGCGCCGCCCGGACGCCCGAAGGCACCCGCGGCACCGCCGCGTCCGCGGCCACCGCCGCCGCCTCCGCCACCGGGACGACCGCGGAAGCCACCACCGGCCGCGGGAGCACCACCGGGAGCACCCGTGCCGCCTCCGCCACCACCGCGGTAGCCGCCTCCGCCACCACCGCCGGGACCGCCACGACCAGCGCCCGGACCGCCACGGCCGGGACGACCGGCATCAGGACGGGCGGCACGGCTGGGCATCGCACCGGGGTTCGGACGGGGAGGCATGTTGCCTGGATTGGGACGCGGGCCGGCCTGACCGGGGCCCGGACGGGGACCGGCCTGGCCGGGCCTGCCCTGTGCGCCGGGACGGCCACCACCGGGGCGCGGACCGCCCTGACCAGCGGGGCCGGGACGGGGACCGGCAGGCCGCGGTGCCGGCGGCGGAGCCGACGAGTAGGGGTTGTTGCCGACGCGTGGTGCACGCGGACCGGGCTTGGGCCCTGGGCGCGGACCGGGGCCCGGACGCGACGAACCGCCGTCACGCGGTGTCTGCGGTGCGGGTGCCGACGCGGGCTTCGGCGCGGCCGGACGCGGGCGGCCCGGCTTGGGGCCGGGTGCCTGCGGTGCCGGGCGGACCGTATCCGCAGGTGCGGCCGTACTCGCTGCGGCAGGCTGCACCGGGGCGGGTGCCGCCGGCTTGGGCGCGCCGGGGCGCGGGCCCGCGGGTGCGGGCTTGGCTGTTGTCTGGGCTGCCGTCGCCGGTGTGGCCGACGGGCGCGGCGCACCGGGTTTGGGTGCGCCCGAAGGCCGGGGCTTGGCGGACGAGCTGACGTCCTTGCCTCCGGCCTGGGGGAATGATTCGCGAAGTCTGCGGGCCACCGGGGCCTCGACCGTCGACGACGCGGATTTGACGAATTCGCCCTGTTCCTTCAATCGTTCGAGCACCTGTTTGCTCGTCACGCCGAGTTCTTTGGCCAATTCGTGCACGCGGGCCTTGCCTGCCACTGCTCTCCTCACTTGGAGGCCGAGCGGCTAGCCCGCCACGACCTCATGGTTACGTCCGATACGTGCTCATCGTGGGTACTTCACGGTGTGCTCATGTCTTCTGCTGCCTGTCTTTGATCGTTGATCTTCCCGACCAGCTCGGAAAGATCACTGTGGGCGACGGTCAGACCGCCCACCCGTAACGCCGGTCCGAAGGCCTTGCGGCGCACCGCACGGGATACACAATCCTCGCGTGGATGCAACCAGGCACCTCGCCCCGGCATGGTTCGTGTGACGTCGACGACCACCTGCGCACCGTCGGCGGCCTCACGGGAATCCGTGCGGGCCACCAACCGAACGAGGGCGCTCGCGCAGTCGCGCTGCCGACATCCGATGCAGGTCCTTACCGGCGCGTCGGATAGCGTTCGCTGAACCATCGGTCAGTCTAGCGCGCCGAGGGCCGATCGGAAGAATCGGCCGACTATCAGCGGTGTTGTTCGCCTCACGTTCACACGAGTCATCAATCGGGCCATCACACGTTTCCGGCGTCGGGGTCCGCGTCGGAGCGGATATCGATCCGCCACCCGGTGAGCCTGGCCGCCAGCCGCGCGTTCTGGCCTTCCTTTCCGATGGCGAGCGAGAGCTGGTAGTCGGGCACCACCACGCGCGCGGCCTTGAGCGCGAGATCTATGACCGTCACCGACACGACCTTCGCCGGGGACAGCGCATTCCCGACGAACACGGCCGGATCCTCGTCGAAGTCGATGATGTCGATCTTCTCCCCGCCCAGCTCACTCATCACGTTGCGCACCCGCTGCCCCATCGGGCCGATGCACGCGCCCTTCGCGTTGAGGCCGGAAACCTTGGTGTGTACGGCGATCTTGGAGCGGTGACCCGCCTCCCGTGCCACGGCCACGATCTCGACCGAGGCATCCTCGATCTCGGGAACCTCCAGCGCAAACAGTTTGCGCACCAGGTTGGGGTGGGTGCGCGAGAGGGTGATCTGGGTGCCGCGCGCGCCGCGGGTCACCCCCACCACGTAGCACTTGACCCGGTCGCCGTGTTTGAGCACCTCACCCGGAACCTGCTCGGCCTTGGGGATCACGCCCTCGACGGAATTGGCGTCGCTGCCGATCGCGACGACGATCATCTCGCGGGCATTGGCGCGGGCATCGGCCTGCACCACACCGCCGACGATCTCACCCTCGTGAGTGGCGAAATCGCCGAAGGTCTTCTCACTCTCCGCATCACGCAGCCGCTGCAGGATCACCTGGCGGGCGGTGGTGGCCGCGATCCGGCCGAAGTCGTGCGGGGTGTCGTCCCACTCCTCGGACGCCTCGCCGTCCGGGCCGAACTCGTGGGCCATCACCCGCACCTCGCCGGACTTGCGGTTGATGTCGATGCGGGCGTGCTGGGCGGGATGGCTGGTGTGCTTGTACGCGGTCAGCAGCGCGGTCTCGATCGTCGCGATCACGGTGTCGATCGGAATGCCTTTGTCGGCTTCGATCATGCGCAAGGCGCTGATGTCGATATGCATGGGCCGGCTCCTATTCACTTGTGGGTTGGTCGGTGGCGATAGTCATCGAGATCATGCCCGCTCCTGACGCCGCTGGGCGATCTCCTCGTCATCGAGCCCACAGAGTTCGAGCTCGGCGATCGATGGTCGTGAAAAATCAACTTGGACAACCGCTTCTGCGATCGATCCGAACTCAATCGCCCGGCGAAGGATGCGGCCGCGCTGGTTGATGACGAGGGTTACCGCGTCGTCGGTCAACGCGCCGACCCGACCGGTGACCGACGGGGTATCACCGTCGGACAGTTCGACCGTCACCTTGCGTCCCCGCGCCCGGATCCAGTGCCGCGGCGTGGTCAGCGGCCGGTCGATGCCGGGCGAGGTCACCTCGAGGTCGTACGGGTCACCGGGTACTCCGGGATCGGCGTCGAGGATCGCGGAGACGTCGCGGCTGATGATCGCGATCTCGTCCAGATCGTTCGGGCCGTCGCGGTCGACGACGATCTTGACGCCCCGCCGGGGGCCGGAGTCGGGCCAGTCGACGATGACCTCTTCGAGGTCGTAACCATGCCCGCTCACCACCGGCTCGACGAGTGTGGTGATGTGCGATGCCAGTTTCCCTGAGGTGGAGGTGATCTGCACGACGGTCGAACTCCTCGTCTTCAGTTGTCGGTGACGGTCTGGTCGGCGCGCGGCCGACAAGCATACGCCGGGCCGCGGCGATTGCCGGGCTCTGACATGCTCCCGGCCGGCTGCCGGCGGTTCGGCAGTCGGGCGAACCGTAATGATAGCAATGCCGCACCGCAAAACGCATCGGCCGAGTTGCTGGCATCATGTGTCGGGTGCCGACCCTCCCGATGCGTGCCGCGCCACCGATGCGCGATACACCGCGACCGACGCCCGTGTTGTCCACCCGTCTCGTGATGTCCCGGCGATCGGTGATCCGTGGCGCACTGGCCGCGTCGGCGGTCGCCGTGACCGCGGGATCGCTGGCGGCCTGCGACAGCGGGCCGTCCGCCGAACAACTCACCGCCGAGGCACTGGTGCCGCTGGCCGACGCCGCCCACGCGGACGCGGCCACTGCCCTGGCGTTAAGCGCGACGGACACCGATTACGCGGCGGCGCTGAAGATCGTCGCCGATCAGCGCACCACCCATGGACAGGTGCTCACAGAGGAGATCACCCGCCTGCACCAGGACACCGCGAAACAGATCGTCACCGACCCGTCCACGCAGAACGGCGGCACTGCCGCGCCGTCGAGCGTCGACGAGTTTCGCACCCGGCTCACCGAGTCGGGCCGCGCGGCCGGAAAGGTCGCACTGGGCGAACACGGATATGTCGCCGGGCTCGCCGGATCGATCAGTGCTTCGGTGGCCTCGATCGTCGAGGTGGCACTGGCCGCATGAGCGAAACAACCGATGCTCTGAAGGCGGTCGTGACCGTCGAACATGCCGCCGTGTTCACCTACGGCGTGATCACCGCGTTCACCAACTCCACGCGCCGCACGATGGTCGACGAGTTCACCGCCGCCCACCGCGCGGCACGAGACACCGCCGCGGAAGCGATGCGGGCGGCCGGGTCCACCCCGCCCGATCAGGAACCCGGATATGTGCTGCCGTTGACGGTGTCCGATCCGGCATCCGCCGCCAAGGCCGCCCTCGCCGCGGAAACCGACTGCACCGTCGCCTACCGGTCACTGCTGGAAAAGGCCGACACGACCGCCGTCCGGCAGATCGGCCTCGACGGCCTGACCGCCTCGGCGAACCGGGCCGCGCAATGGCGGGCCGCGCTCAAGCAGTCACCGTTCACCGTCGCCCTGCCGGGCTCTCGCTGACCAGCCCGGGATCGGGCTGACCCGCCCGAGACCGGCTCAGTTGTCGCGACCGTCAGAGTTCACGCCGCGGGCGGCCCCTCCGCGGGATCGGTGCCACCTCGCGCGGCGCCCGTCCGGCGTCGTGGAGGCAGCGCCGCAGCAACACCTCGATCTGCGCATTGACGCTGCGCAGATCGTCGGCCGCCCACCGGGCCAGGGCCTCGTAGACGGCCGGGTCGATCCGCAACGCGATGGTCTTACGGGCCGCGGGGACCCTCGTCGTCGGATCGGGTGACCGTCGGTCGCCCGATCCCGAGGAATCAGTGCTACCCGTCGACATCAGGAATACAGGCTGCCGGTGTTCACCACCGGGGTGGCGCGACTGTCACCGCACAGCACCACCAGCAGGTTGGACACCATTGCCGCACGGCGCTCGTCGTCGAGGGCCACCACGCCCTCGGCCTCGAGTCTGGCCAGTGCGCTCTGGACCAGTCCGACGGCGCCGTCGACGATCTTCTCGCGCGCGGCCAGCAGGGCCGAGGCCTGCTGCCGCTGGAGCATCGCCTGGGCGATCTCCGGGGCGTAGGCGAGCGAGGAGATGCGCGTTTCGAGGATCTCCAAACCCGCAAGGGAGGCCCTGTCGGCGACCTGCTCGGCCAGTTCGGCCGCCACCTGATCGGTGGATCCGCGCAACGACGTGGTGCCGTGGCTGGCGTCGTCGTCGTAGGGGTGGGCGGTGGTGACCTGCCGGAGCGCCGATTCGGCCTGGGTGCCGATGAACTCCTCGTAGTCCTCGACGCCGAAGGTGGCCTTGGCGGTGTCGGCGACCTGCCAGACGATGATCGCGGCCACGTGGACGGGATTTCCGACGGCGTCGTTGACCTTCAGTTCGGCGGTCTCGAAGTTACGGACACGCGCGGACACCCGGCGGTGGGTGGTCAGCGGCGGAACCAGGCCCATTCCTGATTGCCGCACCGTGCCCACGTATCGGCCGAAGAGCTGCACCACGTACGTATGGCCGGGCGCGAGAATGACGACCATCGACAGCCCGACGCCCGCGGCCACCACCAGGATCACGGCGGGCGCCACCAGCACCGGCAGGGCCTCGATCACCGCGAACACGATGCAGACGGCAGCCAGACCGATGGCCACGAACACGGCGACGAAGACACCGATCGCGGCGGCGGTTCCGGCGTACCAGCACGGCCGCTCGGATACTTCGACCTGGGCGCCTTCGCGACCGACGGGAACGGATTCGGCGTTCATGACCGGACCTCCTAAAGTGATATCAGTTTTAAAAGTGATATCACTTTAGGAGGTGTTCGTCCAGCCCTCCGTCGGGCCGGGTCCTATCCCCGAATGATCGCCGCGATCGCCGCCGCCGCACCGTCGACGGAAATCTCCCGGGCCTCGCCGGTGAACCGGTCCCGCACCTCAACGACGCCGTTCGCGAAACCGCGGCCCACCACGACGGTGGTCGGCACGCCGAGCAGTTCGGCGTCCTTGAACTTGACCCCGGGCGAGGATTTGCGGTCGTCGAGAACCACCGACAGTGCCTGCGCATCCAGTTCCGCCACCAGCGCTTCGGCGCCGTCGACGGCCGCGGTGTCCTTGTTGGCGATCACCACGTGGACGTCGAACGGGGTCACCTCGCGCGGCCAGCGCAGGCCCTTGTCGTCGTGGCACTGTTCGGCGATCACGGCGACCAGCCGCGAAACCCCGATGCCGTAGGAGCCCATGGTGAGGCGGACCGGCTTGCCGTTCTCGCCGAGCACGTCCACCTCGAAGGCGTTGGTGTACTTCTGGCCCAACTGGAAGATGTGCCCGATCTCGATGCCCTTGGCCGCGGTCAGCACACCCTTGCCGTCCGGGGACAGATCACCTTCGCGCACCTCGGCGGCCTCGATGGTGCCGGTCGGCACGAAGTCACGCCCGGCCACCAGGTCGACGACATGCTTGCCGGGCTCGTCGGCGCCGGTGATCCAGCGGGTGCCGTCCACCACCCGCGGATCGACCAGGTACCGGAGCCCGTTGTTCAACAGCGCGTTCGGGCCGACATAGCCCTTGACCAGGAACGGATTGGCCGTGAAGTCCTCCTCGGTGAGCAGTTCCACCGACGCGGGCTCGACCGATGCTTCCAACCGCTTCATGTCGACCTCTCGGTCGCCGGGCACACCGATCCCCACGATCTCGGTGTCCCCGCCGGGAAGCTGCATCTTGACCAGCACGTTCTTGAGCGTGTCGGCCGCGGTGACCTCCCGGTCCAGCGCGGAATTGGCCCAGTCGACGAGCGTGGCGATGGTCGGGGTGTTCTCGGTGTCGTGCACCAGTGCGGCGGGTGCGTCGTCGAACGGGATCGGATCGGGTGCCGGAGTCCCCACCGCCTCGACATTGGCGGCATAGCCGGACTCGACGCACCGCACGAAGGTGTCCTCACCGACCTCGCTCTCGGCCAGGAACTCCTCCGACGCACTGCCGCCCATCGCACCCGAGGTCGCCGACACGATGACGTACTTGACGCCGAGCCGGTCGAAGATCTTCTGGTACGCCTCGCGATGCAGGTTGTACGAGACCTTGAGGCCGTCGTCGTCGAGATCGAAGGAGTAGGAGTCCTTCATCACGAACTCACGCCCGCGCAGGATGCCCGCGCGGGGGCGTTCCTCGTCGCGGTACTTGGTCTGGATCTGGTACAGGATCACCGGCAGATCCTTGTACGAGGAGTACTCACCCTTGACGAGCTGGCTGAACAGTTCCTCGTGGGTGGGGCCGAGCAGCATGTCGACACCCTTGCGGTCCTTGAGCCGGAAGAGGTTGTCGCCGTACTCGGTCCACCTGTTGGTGGCCTCGTACGGTTCGCGCGGCAGCAGCGCCGGCAACAGGATCTCCTGGGCTCCGATGGCGTCCATCTCCTCGCGGACCACCTGTTCGACGGCCCGGAACACCCTCAGGCCCAGCGGCAGCCAGCTGTAGACGCCCGGTGCGGCACGACGGACATAGCCCGCACGCACGAGCAGTTTATGGCTGGGCACCTCGGCGTCGGCCGGGTCATCGCGCAGCGTTCGCAGGAACAGGGTCGACATGCGTGTGATCACAGTCAGTCAGCTTAGGCCATCGCCGCATCTGCATATATGCGTCCGCACCGCTCGAACCCTCGTGGCCGAACAGCGGACACGCCCCGTTATCGTGTGTCCGGTGCGAGTGATCCTGCCTCCCTCCGAAACCAAGTCCGACGGCGGCAAGGGCGCACCCCTGGACCTGGACACCCTGGTGTTTCCCGAACTCAACCCGGTTCGCAAACAACTCGGCGACGCACTGGTGGCCCTGGCCGCCGACCTGGACGCCAGCCGCCTGGCCCTTGGCCTTGGCCGGACCCAACTGGCCGAGGTCGACCGCAACGCCGAGCTGTGGGTATCGCCGACCCGTCCGGCGATCGAGCGCTACACGGGTGTGCTCTACGACGCCTTCGACTACTCGTCGCTGACCAGGGCGGGTAAGGCCAAGACCGCCGACCGGGTGATGATCGGGTCGGCGCTGTTCGGTGTGGTCGGCGCGAGCGACCTGATCCCGGCCTACCGACTGTCGGGCGGGTCGAAGCTTCCGGGCATGAAAACCCTTGCCGCGCAGTGGAAGGGATCACTGTCACCGTGCCTGGACGCGGTGGACGACTTCGTGGTGGATCTGCGCTCAGGCATCTATCACCAGCTCGGACCGATACGTGGTGCCGTCACCGCCACCGTGGTCACCGAGCAGCCCGACGGTTCGCGCAGCGTCGTCAGTCACTTCAACAAGCACCACAAAGGCCTGATCGCGCGCGAACTGGTACGTACCCGGCGGACAGTCCGCGACATCAACGCTCTGGCAGCGGTCCTCTCCGACGCCGGTCAGCGCATCGAAATCGACGGACCCGACCGGATCGTCGTCATCACGCAGTAGCCGTCACGCGGTGACCTGGTCACCGTCGTTGTCGACCCCCGCATCGGCGGCCTGCTGGGCGGCCTGCCCCTCGGCGACCTCCTCCGGGGTGAACCGCATGAACATCACCACGCATGCGGCCAGCACAGCAAGTGCGGCGCAACTGGCAAATGCCAGGCCGTAGCCGTCGGCCTGGGCGGCGAGTTCCCAGGCGTCCATCTTTTCGACGGGCCCGGTCGTGCCGCCTTTGGACAGCGCCCGCGAGGTGACCGCAGCACCGACGGTCACCAGACCGACTGCACCGCCGAGTTGCTGGGCGACCTGTGCGATGGCCGTGAGCGGACCGATCTCGTTGGGTCCCACACCCGCGACAACCGACAGCGTCAGCGGGATCACCGCCAGACCCACACCGAAACCGATGACCACGACGGGCAGCCCGATGCTCGGGAAGTACGCCGGGTCGTCGGTGGCGATGGACCACGCGTACATGCAGCCCGCGCAGATCACCGCTCCGCCGGCCATGACGAGCCAGCGCGGCTGCACCATCAGCGACAGTTTGGAGGCGATCGCGGCGGCCGTGCCCAGGCCGAACGCGAACGGGACGACGGCCAGACCGCTCTGCAGCGGCGTGTATTTGAGGATGCCCTGCAGGTACAGCGAGATGAACACGGCCATGCACATCATCACCATGCTGGAGAGCAGGATCGCGATCAGCGCCGCGACCCGGTTCGGATTGTCGAACAGCGAGAACGGCAGGATCGGATTGCGGGCCCGGCGCTGCACGACCACGAAGGCGATCAGCGCGAGCGTGCCGACGACGAACGAACCGACGACGATCGGCCGTCCCCAGCCCGAGGGCCCCTCATTGACGGCCAGCACCAGCAGCGTGCACCCCAGCGTGCCCAGCACCGCCCCCGGCACGTCCAGCGACAGCCGCTCCCCCTGCGATTCGGTGAGCGCCCACAGCGCACCGAGGCCGACGGCCAGGCCGATCGGAACGTTGATCAGGAAGACCAGCCGCCAGGACACCTCGGTGAGTATGCCGCCGAGGATCAGCCCGGCGACCGAGCCGATACCGGTCATGGCGGCGTAGATGGCGAACGCCTGGCTGCGCGGTTTTCCGGGGGCGAATGTGGTGGCGACCAGCGCCATCGCCGTCGGTGCGGCCACCGCCGCCGACGCCCCTTGCAGGGCTCGGCCGATGATGAGCATCGCCTCGCCCTGCGCGAGACCGCACATCAGCGAGGTGGCCGTGAAGGCAAGCACCCCGACGACGAACATCCGGCGCCGGCCGAAGGTATCGCCGAGCCGGCCGCCGAGAAGCATCAGGCCACCGAATGCGAGAACGTAGCTGCTGATGATCCAGTTGGCGTTGGATTCGCTCAGCGACAGGGCGTCCCGGATCTTGGGCAGGGCCAGCGCCGCGACGGTGCCGTCGAGCACCATGAGCAACTGCATCCCGCTCAGCACGAAAATCGCGGGGCCGAGAACCTTGTCCTTCATCGGCGAGAACCCGAATCCGCGTCGGTGAATGCGGCGACGGCACCGACCACGACGATTGCCGGCGGGGTCAGGTTCTCGGCGTCGGCGACCTCACCGGCGTGCGCGAGATCGGTGCGCAGCAGCCGCTGTGTGGGCAGTGACCCGTTCTCGATCATCGCGACCGGGGTGTCGCCCGGTTTGCCACCGGCAAGCAACGCGTCGGCGAACACGGCGACCCGTTCGACGGCCATCATCAGCACCAGGGTGCCCTGCAACTGGGCAAGCACCGACCAATCGATGAGAGAGTCGGGATGGCCGGGCGGAACGTGACCCGACGCGATCACCACCTCGTGCGTGACGCCGCGGTGGGTCACCGGGATTCCGGCCGACGCGGGCGCCGCGATCGGGCTGCTCACGCCCGGAACGACGGTGACCGGCACGCCCGCGGCCACGCACGCCTGTAGTTCCTCGAACCCGCGGCCGTACACGAACGGGTCGCCGCCCTTGAGCCGGACGACGAACTTGCCCTCCTTGGCCCGGGATACGAGGACGTCGTTGATGGCTTCCTGCTTCATCGCCCGCCCGTACGGCACCTTGGCCGCGTCGATGATCTCGACCTGCGGCCCGAGCGCGGCGAGCAGTTCCGGAGGTGCGAGTCGGTCGGCGACCACCACGTCGGCCTGGGCGAGCAGACGCTGCCCGCGCACGGTGATCAGCTCGGCATCGCCGGGTCCGCCACCGACCAGAGCCACGCCGGGCGGGTGCGGTGCGCCGGCGTGCGGGGCCAGTGAACCGTCGGCGAGCGCCCGGGAGATCGCCGCACGCATCGCCGCGGACTGCCGGTGGTCGCCACCGGCGAGCACACCGAACTGAAGGTCGCGGTGCCGCCCGGAAGCGGGGGTGGCCGCAGTTCCCTTCCGGGCATCGTCGGCGCGGACGCAGAAGATGCGACTGCGTTCGGCCTCGGCGACGACCGCGGCGTTGACCTGCGGGTCGTCGGTGCAGGCCAGGACATACCAGGCGCCGTCGAGGTCGCCGTCGGCGTAAGCGCGGGTGAGCACCGTGATGCCCTGGAACGATTCGACAGCCGGGGTCGGGTCGATGGCCACGACCGTGACATCGGCGCCCGCGGCGACCAGATTTGGCAGGCGCCGCTGGGCCACCGAACCACCGCCGACGACCACGACGCGGCGACCGCGAAGGTCGAGCCCGGCCAGATACAGACCGGACACCGATTCCGGAGCAACGCGTTCAGCCATGAGGAAACACCCTACCGGCCGCGGCGTGCGGCCCCGAGTTCAGTGTTTGTCGTCACGCAGCTTGGTCGCCATCACCGCGACCTGGGTGCGCCGCTGCATGTCCAGCTTGGACAGGATGCGCGAGACGTAGTTCTTGATCGTCTTCTCCGCCAGGAACATCCGCTGGGCGATCTGCCGGTTTGTCAGGCCCTCGCCGATGAGGTGGAACACCTCGCGCTCCTGGTGCGTGAGTTCGGCGAGCGGATCGACGTCGTCACGTTTACCGTCGCGCAGGCGGGCTAGCAGGGCCGCGGTGCTGCGGTCGTCGAGCAGGGAGCCGCCGCGGCCGACGGTGCGGACCGCCGCGACCAGGTCCTGACCGAGGATCTGTTTGAGCACGAAGCCCGACGCTCCGGCCAGTACCGCGGCCAGCAGGGCATCGTCGTCGGCGTAGCTGGTGAGCATCAGGCAGTGCACCGACGGTTCGGCCGAGCGCACGTCGCGGCACAGTTCCACGCCGCTGCCGTCGGGCAGCCGGACATCGAGCACCGCCACATCGGGTTTGGTGGCCAGGATGCCCACCGTCGCCTCCCCGACCGACGCGGCCTCGCCGACGATCTCCAGGTCGGAGGCGGTGCCGAGGAGATCACGCAGTCCGCGCCGGACCAGCTCGTGGTCGTCGACGAGATACACACGCACGCGCGGGGTGTCGCTGCCGGGGACTTGAACCTCACCTGCTGATGCCATGAGTCAAACGCTACCGCAGCACCGTTCGAGTACACCGGCAAGCGGGCAACGACATGCGGCCCAACCCTGTCGGGACCTTCGCCTCAGGAGTCAACTCCCGGTTGCGCGAAAAGTGGAGTCGAGGTTCCTCGGCGATGCATGTGATCTCCTCGCCGGCCGCTGCTTCACCTACCGCCGGACACAACCACAGATGCAGGAGTATTCGTGACCAGTCTCACCGGCATCGCGACCGGTTTGTCTCCGATGACCGGCCCCGACCTGCTGCGCGAGCTCCTTCCGGTGTGCGAGACCGAGTTGGAGCGGCACATGAAGATGGCCAAGGACTGGTATCCGCACGACTACGTGCCCTGGGACGGCGGGTTCAACTTCGCCACCCTCGGCGGCGACGACTGGGATCCCACCCAATCGGCACTGTCCGACGCCTCGCGGGCGGCACTGGTCGGTCTGCTGCTCACCGAGGACAATCTGCCCTCCTACCACCGGATGATCGCCGAACACGTCAATCTCGACGACGCGTGGGGGGTGTGGCTGGGCCGGTGGACGGCCGAGGAGATGCGCCATTCGACGGTGATCCGCGATTATCTGGTGGTGACGCGCGGCGTCGACCCCGTACAGCTCGACATCGCCCGCACCCGCAACGCGATGACCGTGTTCAATCCGCTTTCGCGTGATCGTGGTCTGCCCGAGCACAGCGAAGGCATGCTGCTGGCGATCACCTACATGGCCTTCCACGAGCTTGCCTCCCGGGTCTCCCAGCGCAACGCGGCCCAGGCCGGGACCGATCCACTCGTGCGCCGCCTGCTACACCGCGTCGCCTGCGACGAGACACTGCACATGCTCTTCTACCGCAACATCATCGACAGCGCTCTGGACCTGGCACCCGATGCGACGATGGCCGCGATCTACGGAATCGTGTCGACGTTCCTGATGCCCGGCGCGGTCGGCGGACCGGGCTCGTCGCCCGCTCTCGGCTACATCGCCGCGCTCATCGTCGAGGGCGGTGTGTACGACCTGCGCCGGCACCGCTCGGATGTGGTGGTGCCGCTGCTGCGCAAATGGCGGGTCTTCGAGCGCGACGGCTTCGGCCCGATCGGGCAGATGTACCGTGACCGGCTCGCCCGTTTCCTGGCCGATCTGACCCGGCGCGTCGAAGAGTTCGACCACTCCCGCGCGGCGCGGCCGACGGTCCTCGGCGCGCGGCACCCGGCCTGACCGGGTGCGTCAGTGGACCAGGGGAACGGTCCAGGTCAGGGTCGTGCCACCGGCGCGGCCCGGTCGGCGCGGCGTGGTTTCGATGGTGAACGCGCCGTCGCATTCGTCGGCGCGGGTGGTCAGGTTGTCCAGTCCGCGGTAGGTGACATTGGTGTCGATGCCCTTGCCGTCGTCGGTGATCTCCACCTTGAGCACGTCCTCGTCGGCACTGACGAGGACCGAAATCCGGTCGGCGCCGGCATGCCGCAGCGCGTTGGACAGGCCTTCGCGGAGCACCGCGTCGATGTGCGGTCCGAGCGCCTCGGGCACCACCGTGTCCACCGGCCCGTCGAACGTGACGCTCGGGGAGATCGGGGCGTGCGCGGCCAATTCGGAGACGATGTCGAGGACCCTGCGGCGCAGGGTGGTGGCGTCGTGGTGACCGGGGATGGTCTGCAGGTCGAAAATCGATGTCCGGATCTGGGCGATGGTGCGGTCCAGATCGATCACCACCTGCTCCAGCCGTGAGACCGGGGTCGCGATGGTCGCATCCTCGTCGTGCGGGGTGGCGAGCATCGTCTGAATCGACATGCCCACGGCGAACAGGCGCTGGATGACGTGGTCGTGGAGGTCGCGAGCGATGCGGTGCCGGTCCTCGAGCACCTCGAGGTCGCGGGCGATCTGCTGCTGCTCGGCATAGACGACGGCCAGCGAGGCCACTTCGGCGACGCCGGCCAGGCCGGCAATCTCCTCCGGCTCCCACCAGGGCTGTCGGCGGTGGGCCACCACCAGCCATCCGAACGCTCCGGCGGCCCGTTGCAGGGGCTGCACAGTGATCCATTCGGCGCCGCCGCCGACCACCCCGGCGGGAAGCTGATCTGCCGCGTGCACGACCATCGACGATCCGATGGGCATCTGCGTCGCCGATACGGCCGACACGTCGCCGGACTGCTCGGCACCGGCGATCTGCTGTGATCGTCCCTGCACCACCATCTTGTCGTCAGAGCTGGTGAGGATGACCACGTCCACCGCGTCGGTAAGCCCGGCGACATCGTCGCACAGGCGGGACATGGTGTCCGACAAGGCTATTCCTGCCAAAGGTTCGGATCCTCGGCGGGCGACGGCCTGCATCCAGCGGTGCCGGGTGCGGGCGCCCTCGAATAGTCGCGCGTTGTCGACGGCGATTCCGGCGGCCACCGCCAGCATCGCGATCAGCGTCTCGTCGACCTTCGTGAACTCCTCGGCGTTGCGCTTCTCCGTCAGGTAGATGCTGCCGAAGTTGGAGCCGCGCACCGTGATCGGCGCGCCGAGGAACGTCTCCATCGGCGGGTGATGGGGCGGGAATCCCACCGACGACGGATGCTGGGACAGGTGCGGAATCCGCACTACCTGCGGCTTCTTGATGAGCAGTCCGAGAACACCCCGGCCCACCGGCAGATGTCCCATGGTGGCGCGCTGCTGCGGCGTGATCCCGATGTGCACGAATTCGCTCAAGCCGCCGTCGCCGCCACGCACACCGAGCGCGCCGTACTGGGCGTCGACGACGCCGACGGCCACTTCGACGATCCGCTGCAGCGCCTCATCGAGCTCGAGCCCCTGCCCCACCACGAGCACGGCGTCGAGCAGGTCACGCAGCAGCCGCGGATCGTCGCCACCGTGTTTGGTCAGGGCGTCCAGCGCGTCGGCCCACCGGTGTTCGGTGGGTTCGGGACGGCCCGGAAACCTGCCTTCGTGATTGGTGTCCATGGTGCTGCACATCCTTGTCGGGTCGCGGGTGCTACGTGGGCGCGGGTGCTACGTGGGCTCGGTCATCGCACGCCGGGTGTGGTCAGGAGCAGTGTGCTGGAAGACATCGGCTGCGGCGACGAATCCGGCGACGGCGGCCGGATGCGCCGCCGGATGCAGGTGCAGGTACGAGGCGTGCACACCGCCGGTGACGTGACCGTGCCGTGCGGGGCGCCCCGACGAATCGCGCCACATCCACGCAGGCGACCGGCCCGGCCGGTCCTCGACGACGACGCTGCGGTGAAACTCGTGACCGGTCACCCGCTCCCCTTCCCGGAACAGCACCGAGTCGGCGACCGAGATCGCGTCGCGGTACCCGAGCGTCAGTGCCGGCGAGAACCGGCCGACGGCATCGAGCACGCCCGCCATCGGATGGCCGTCGAGTTCACGGGTCAGGTACAGCAGGCCGGCGCATTCGGCCCAGATCGGCCCCCCAGACTTCGCATGCTCCGAAAGCTGTTGCCGCAAAGTGATATTGGCCGATAGTTCGGCGGCATGTTCCTCGGGGAAGCCGCCGCCGATGACCACCCCGGCGGTACCGTCGGGCAGCGGGTCGGTCACGGGGTCGAACACCGCGATCCGAGCGCCGGCGGCGGTGAGCAGTTCGCCGAGTTCGGTGTAGCAGAAGGTGAACGCCGGACCGCCGGCGACAGCGATCACCGGACTCCCGGCTGGTTCGAGTGCGTCCGTCGCCGACCACGGGGTCGCGGTCAGCCGGGCCCGTGTCGCAGCCGCATCGACGATCGCCGGAATATCCAGGGACACAGTCATTTCGGTCGACATCGCGGCGACGGCGGCGACGGCTTCGGTGCTGCGTTCGGCGGCCGGGATCAGTCCGAGGTGGCGGGAGGGCACCATGAGCGACGGGTCGCGGCCGATCACCCCGAACACAGGCAGGCCGACGCGGGCGCACGCGTGCCGCAACACCTGTTCGTGGCGGGGTGATCCGACCCGGTTGAGGATGACCCCGGCGATCCTGACCGACGAATCGTAGGTGAGGAATCCGTGCAGCAGCGCGGCCAGGGATTGGCTGTGCCCCGAGCCGTCGACCACGAGCACCACCGGGGCACCGATGAGCGCGGCGACGTGGGCGGTCGACCCGTACGCGACCGGATCGGCGTCGGCGACGGCCGAGCCGCTGTCGTCGGATCGGATACGTCCGTCGAACAGGCCCATCACACCCTCGACGACCGCGATGTCGGCCCCGGCGCTGCCCGCGGCGAACAGCCGTGGGACCAGGTCGGTGCCCACGAGGTTCGGGTCGAGGTTGCGGCCCGGTCGACCGGCGGCCACCGCGTGATAGCCGGGGTCGATGAAGTCGGGACCCACCTTGAACGGGGCCACCCGGTGACCGGCGGCGCGCAGCGCGCCGATCAGGCCGGTGGTGACGGTCGTCTTACCGCTGCCCGAGGCGGGTGCGGCGATGACGATCGTCGGGATCGTCACCACTCGATCCCTTTCTGGCCCTTGCGGCCCTGGTCCATCGGGTGAGCGATCTTGCGCATCTCGGTCACCAGGTCCGCGGCGTCGACAAGCGCTCGGGGTGCGCGGCGGCCGGTGATCACCACATGCTGGCGGCCGGGCCTGGCGGCGAGGGCGGCCACGACGGCGTCGGTGTCGACCCATCCCCAGTCGAGCGGATAGGTGAACTCGTCGAGGACGTAGAAGTCGTGGGTCTGTTCGGTGAGCCTGCGGGCGATCTCGGCCCAGCCCGCGGCAGCTGCGGCGGCATGGTCGTCGGCATCACCGGCGTTGGCGCGCAGCCAGGACCAGCCCTGACCCATCTTGTGCCATTCAACGGGCGCACCCTTGCCCGTGGCGGCGTGCACCTCGCCGAGAGCCAGCAGCGCCGATTCTTCGCCGACCCGCCATTTGGCGCTCTTGACGAACTGGAACACACCGACGCTCAGCCCCGCGTTCCAGGCCCGCATCGCCATCCCGAAGGCCGCCGTCGACTTTCCTTTGCCGTCTCCGGTGTGCACAGCCAGCACGGGGGTGTTACGTCGCTGCCGGGTGGTCAGACCGTCGTTCGGAACGTTCTCCGGAACTCCTTGGGGCACAGCTGTTCTCCTAGCTCGCGCGGGATACCTGGGCAGTGGCCGGTCCGTGCGGCCCGGATCTATGCAGGGCGGCCGGGGTCAGTTCGTCGAGGGTCAGGCATTGCGCGCCGAGTCGGGCGGCGAGAGTGTGTGCCATACCGAGCCGGATCATGCCCTGCTCGCAGTCGACCACCACCGACGCGATGCCGCGACGGGCGATGCCTGCGGCCGCGGCGTCGGCGCGACGCGGGGCGTCGGGCCCGGCGGTTGCCCGGCCGTCGGTGAGCACCACCAGCAGCGGACGACGGGCCGGTTCGCGACGGGCCGCGCCGTCGATCACCTCCGTCGCCGTCTGCAACCCCTCGGCCAAGGGCGTGCGACCACCGGTACGCACCTGTGCCAGTCTGCGCACCGCCAACTCCACCGAGCGTGTCGGCGGCACGCTGACCTGTGCGGACGAACCCCGGGCGGTGACCACGGCCACCCGGTCGCGGCGCGTGTAGGAGTCGCGCAGCAGGTCGACGCACAGCTCGCTGACCGCAGCCAGGCGTTTACGGGCGGTCATCGAGCCGCTGAGGTCGACGACGAACACGACGAGATTGCCTTCGCGGCCGACGCGTTGGGCACCACGCAGATCGTCGGTGACGACCGTCAGCCCTGGCACGCGCGTCCCGGTCGTGCCCGCGGTTCGTCCTGCCGCCGCCAGCACCGTGCCGAACAGGTGCAGCGGTCGGCCCGTCGTGAAGTCGACGGCATGTGTCGTCGCACCTCGGGTACTGCGGGCCCGGGAGCGTCGTCCCGGATCACCGTCCCCGACTCCGGCCACCTTGAGCGGCCGCATCCGGCGCGGTGCCCCCGTACTGCGGGTGCCGAACAGCGCGCCGGCGGGCGCTGTCTGCTGTTCCGGTTGCTGCTGCGGAGTGTCGGGCGTCGCGTCATCCGGGGCCGGATCGCCGAGGTCCGGGCCGTCACCGTCCGCTCCTGACTCCGGCCGGGCACCGCCCCCGTCGTCTGGCCCGTCGCCATCGGGGTCGGGCTCGGGTTCCGCCGAATCCGCGGCCTCGTCACCGGCCCGCATCGCGTCGTCGAGTTGTTCGTCGGTGAAACCCGAGTCGTCGAACGGGTCTCGGCGCCGCCGATGCGGCAGTGCGAGTTCGACGGCGACGGCGATATCGTCGCCGTCGATGGACTCCGCGCCGCGCCAGGCCGCGTGCGCGGCTGCGGCCCGAGCGACGACGATGTCGCCGCGTAGCCCGTCGACGCCGAGGTGGGCGCAGATCCCCGCGATGCGCCGCAACTGAGCCACCGGCAGCGCGACCTCGCGCACCGCCGCCCGCGCATCGTCGATCCGGGTGCGTAGCTCGTCCTCCTGAGCCTTGTGCCGCTCGGCAAAGGCCTCCGGATCGGCGTCGAATTCCATTCGGCACGAGATGATTTCGACGCGTTCATCGACGTCGTGGGCGGCCACCACATCGACGGCGAGACCGAACCGGTCGAGCAGTTGTGGCCGCAACTCCCCTTCTTCGGGGTTCATCGTGCCGACGAGTACGAATGCTGCGGCCTGCGTATGCGAGACTCCGTCGCGTTCGATGGTCACCCGCCCGCTGGCTGCGGCATCGAGCAGTACGTCGACGAGATGGTCGGCGAGCAGGTTGACCTCGTCGATGTACAGCACGCCGCCGTCGGCCTGGGCGAGCAGACCCGGGGTGAAATCGGCACGGCCTTCGCGCAGTACGCCCGTCAGATCGAGCGAACCGACGACGCGGTCCTCGGTGGCACCGATCGGCAGTTCCACCACCCGACCGCCGGCGACCGGTCCGAGGCCGCGCACGATGGTCGACTTGGCGGTCCCCTTCTCGCCCCGGATCAGCACGCCGCCGATGCCCGGGGAGATGGCGCTGAGAATCAACGCCAGCTTGAGTCGGTCCTGCCCGACGACCGCGGTGAACGGATAGCGTGCCGCGATCTCACTCACCACCGTCACCGGCCGACTCCACCGACGAACCCGCCGCCCGGATCATCGGTACATGTGGGATACCGTCTTCTAGATACTCGTCTCCGGAAATGGAAAATCCATGTCCGGCATACATTTCCGCCAGGTACTTCTGCGCCTCGATGCGGCACTCGTGGTCACCGATCTCGGCGAGCGCCTCGGTCATCAACCACCGGGTGTGGCCGCGGCCGCGGTGTGCGCGATGAGTGCACACGCGCCCGATCTGATAGGCGACCGCGCCGTCAGGACCGATGTTGCGCAGGATCCGGAGTTCGGAGGCCACGGTGCCGTCGTCGGCGGTGATCCACAGGTGCCGGGTCGCGGGTTCGAGGTCGCGGCCGTCGAGATCCTGGTACGGACATGCCTGTTCCAGCACGAACACTTCCGACCGCAACTGCAGCAGCCGGTACAGGGTCCGCGCGTCGATCTCGTCCACCGAACCGCGGTGAAGCTGCGCATTGCTCATAATGTCGTCACTATCACACCACCGCGTGCCGCACCACCCACCTCACGCGGTGATCCGGTGTGGCCTGCGTGCGTCAGCGGACGGCTTTCTAGGCCGAATGTCCGCCGGTGAGCCGCAGCGAGCTGCTCGTCCAGTCCCAGACCTGCCGGAACAGGTCGCGGTTGTCCGAGAGCTTCTTGCCGAACGACGGGATCATCTCGGTGAGCTTGGGTGTCCACGCCTTGTATTGCTGTGGGAAGCATTGCTCGAGCACCGACAGCATCGCAGGCACCGCGGTGGAGGCGCCCGGCGACGCACCGAGCAGCCCGGCGATGGTGCCGTCGTCGGCGGCGATGACGGCGGTACCGAACTCCAGCGAGCCGCCGCCCCCGGTCTTGCGGATCACCTGCACGCGCTGGCCCGCGGTGATCATCTCCCAGTCGCCGCCGTCGGCGCGCGGCATGAAGTCGGCAAGGGTGGCGATCTGAGCCGCGCGGCTGGCGGCGAGTTCGCCGAGCAGGTACTTGGTGAGCGCCATTTCCTTCACGCCCACCGACAGCAGCGGGATGATGTTGTTCGGCTTCACCGAGAACGGCAGATCTGTGTACTTGCCGTTCTTGAGGAACTTGGGCGACCAGCCCGCGTACGGGCCGAACAGCAGGCCCTGCTTGTGGTTGATGACGCGAGTATCCAGGTGCGGCACCGACATCGGCGGTGCGCCCACTGCGGCCTGCCCGTACACCTTGGCGGCGTGCTGCTCGATGAGGTCGGAGTTGGTGCAGCGCAGGAACGCGCCCGACACCGGGAACCCACCGAAGCCCTTGGCCTCGGCGATACCCGACTTCTGCAGCAAGTGCAGCGCACCGCCACCGGCACCGACGAACACGAACTTGGCTGCGATGGTGAGCTTCTCGCCGGTGCGCCGGTTGGTGACCTTGGCGCGCCAGGAACCGTCCGACTGCTTGGTCAGGTTGGTGACGGAGTGGCCGAAGTACACATCTCCGGACTGGCCGACATAGTTCAGCAGTTGCTGGGTCAGTGCACCGAAGTCGACGTCGGTGCCGTCGGTGAACCAGTTGAGCGCCACCGGGTCGGAGAAGTCGCGGCCCGCGGCCATCAGCGGCAGCCGGTCGGCGAACTCGCCGGGATCGGTGATGTACTCCATGCCCTCGAACAGCGGGCTCGCGGACAGTCGGTCGTATCG
>NZ_CALLZT010000002.1:0-7573 GCF_937858515.1 uncultured Gordonia sp.
TGGAGATCACCCACGCCAACCTCACCAGCTACGTGATGGGCACCGTCGACTTCGCTTCCGCCGACCCGGCCGACGCCGCCCTGATCTGTGTACCGCCGTACCACATCGCCGGCGTGAGTGCGGCGCTGTCGAACCTGTACGCGGGCCGTCGCGCCATCTACCTGCAGCGCTTCGACCCGGCCGCCTGGCTGCGCCTCGTCCACGACGAGGGAGTCACCAACGCCACTGTGGTGCCCACGATGCTCGACCGCATCATCGCCGCCTACGAGAAGGACCCGGTCGAGCTGCCCACGCTGCGCAACCTCGCCTACGGCGGTTCCAAGGTGCCGCAGCCGCTCGTGCGCCGCACCCTCGACCTGCTCGGCGACGTGGGCCTGGTCAACGCGTACGGTCTCACCGAAACCAGCTCCACCATCGCGGTTCTGGGTCCCGACGATCATCGCGAGGCGTACGGATCGGACGATCCGGCAATCGCCCGGCGCCTGGGTTCGGTGGGTCGCGCGGTGCCCGGCATCGAATTGCAGATCCGTGACGCCGACGGCACGGTGCTCGGTGCCGACGAGACCGGTGAACTGTTCATCCGTGGCCCGCAGGTATCGGGTAAGTACACCGGTATCGGATCGGTCCTCGACGCCGAAGGCTGGTTCCCCACCAAGGACATCGCGAGCATCGACGCCGACGGCTACCTGTTCATCGGCGGCCGTTCCGACGACACCATCATCCGCGGCGGTGAGAACATCGCCCCCGCCGAGGTGGAGGACGCGCTGGTGGAGCACCCGCAGATCCGTGAGGTCGTCGCGATCGGTGTCGCCGATCCCGAATGGGGACAGGCGATCGTGGCCGTCGTCGTGCGTGAGGACGGTGTTACCGAGGCCGATCTCGACGCCGACGCCGTGCGGGAGTTCGCCCGTACCAAGCTGCGTGGCTCCCGCACCCCCGACCACGTGGTGTTCCGGGACGAACTACCCTCTACCGCAACAGGAAAGATCCTCCGCCGCGTGCTGGTGGACGAATTGACCCCCGCTACAGCGGAATAGCAGCCCGAGAACTTAGGAGTAGACGAATGGTGAAGAACGGAACCCGCTTCGAGAGCCAGGTGTGCGACACCCAGGTGATCGTGATCGCCGCCGCCGACAGCCTCGACGACCTGCGCTGCGGTGGCGCGCCGATGATCGCGGTCGGCGGCGAGAAGGACGCCGGCGCCACGCTGAACGAGGCGTTCGCCGACGGCGCGGTCCTCGGCAAGCGCTACGTCGACGCCGACGGAGCCGAGGTGCTGGTCACCAAGGCAGGCAAGGGTTCGCTGTCGGTCGGCGACACCCTGCTGGTGTTCAAGGAATCCAAGGCCCTGCCGTCCAGCGACTGAGGCTGGGGGATCCGACCTAAGTCATGAGCAATGTCGCTGTTATCGGGGCCGACCGGGCCGTATCGGTTCAGTCCACCGCCGACGTACCCCTCACCGCCGACGAGGTGCGTGTCGACGTCGCCTACTGCGGCGTGTGCGGGTCGGACCTGCACCTGTTCTTCGACACACCCGAGCCGATGACCGGGCATGTGCTGGGCCACGAATTCTCCGGCACCATCAGCGAACTCGGGTCCGGTGTCGAAGGCTGGTCGGTCGGCGACAACGTGGTGGTGCTGCCCATCGACGAGTGCGGCGAGTGCCTCGCGTGCCGGCGGGCCGACGGCACCGGCGTCTGCGTGGCCGGCCTGACACAGGGACCGGGCCTCGGACGTGCGGGTGCTCTCGCCGAATCGGTGGTGGTTCCCGCGCGGATGCTGTTCGCGGTGCCCGACAGTCTGGACCTGCGGACCGCAGCCCTCACGGAACCGTTGGCGGTGACCCTGCGCGGGGTATGGCATTCGGGTGCCCAGGCCGGTGACAGCGTTGTCGTGATGGGAGCCGGCCCGATCGGGCTGCTGGCGACGCAGGCGCTGCATGCCCGCGGAATCACCGATGTGCTTGTGGTGGAACCGAATCCGGATCGCCGCCAGCTTGCCGAACGATTCGGGGTCGCGGCTACCGCGCCCGACGACCTGTTCGCGCGGGCGGCGCAGCTCGCGGGTCCGGTACGGGCCGTGCTCGACTGTACCGGTAATGCGGCGGTGCTCGCGCACTCGCTGAGTGTGCTCGGCTACGCCGGAACCGTCGTCATCCTCGGTATCACCGTCGAGGCGTCCGAGATCTACACGATGCTGTTGGCCGTCAACGAGCTGCCCATCGTCGGCCCCCCCGCGTACAGCCGCCGTGACTTCGCCGAGGCGCTCGACGCCCTCGCCTCCGGCCGCGTCAATTCCGATGCCCTGATCACCTCGGTCATCGGCCTCGACCAGGTCGACGCCAAACTTCACGAACTCGCATCCGGAACGAGCCCGGACGTCAAGGTGCTGGTGCAGCCGGGTCTACTTGAATCATGATTCAAGTAGGGTTAGCCTGCGAAGGAACCCAACCGTCCCGTAGGAGGCCCCCGATGTCGTGGTCGTCGAACGAAATTCATCTCGCGAACCGTCCCACCGGATACCCGGACGACGACACGTGGAGTTCGGCGACCGTTGAGGTGCCCGAACCGGGTGAGGGCGAGTTGGTGGTGAAGGTCGACTACATCTCCCTCGACCCGGCGATGCGGGGCTGGCTCAACGACGTGCGGTCCTACATTCCGCCGGTCCAGATCGGTGAGGCGATGCGCGCGATATGCACCGGCAGCGTCGTCGCGTCGCGGCATCCCGACTTCGCCGTCGGCGACACCGTCGCGG
Organism: uncultured Gordonia sp.; assembly: GCF_937858515.1. Taxonomy (NCBI): domain Bacteria; kingdom Bacillati; phylum Actinomycetota; class Actinomycetes; order Mycobacteriales; family Gordoniaceae; genus Gordonia; species uncultured Gordonia sp. The sequence goes on from NZ_CALLZT010000002.1 coordinate 2,755, forward strand.
GCACCTTCGGCGTCGTCGAGTACGCGCTCAGCAACGGCACAGGTGTCTACAAGATCGACCTGGGCGTCGCCGGTGCCCCGACTTGGCTTGGCGCACTGGGCATGACGGGCATGACCGCGTATTTCGGGCTGCACGACGTGGGCCGCATCAAGGCGGGGGAGACGGTGCTCGTGTCGGCGGCCGCGGGTGCGGTGGGCAGCGTCGTCGCCCAGCTCGCCAAGGCCGAGGGCTGCCGCGTCATCGGCATCGCCGGCGGCCCCGGCAAGGTGGCCTGGCTCAAGGAGATCGGCCTCGACGACGCCATCGACTACAAGAACGAGAACGTCCTCAAACGACTGCGCGAGGTCGCACCCAAGGGCATCGACGTCTACTTCGACAACGTCGGCGGCGACATCCTCGACGCCGCTCTGGCCAACCTGCGGCGCGGTGCCCGCGTCGTCATCTGTGGCGCTGTCGCGGGCTACAACGACGAGGCCCTCCCGCCTGGCCCCAAGCGCTACATGTCGCTGCTGGTCTTCCGGGCCACGATGACCGGTTTCGTCGTCTTCGACTACGAGGACCGCTACCCCGAAGCCGTCGCCGCCATCTCCGCGATGATCGCCGACGGCCGTCTGGTCGCCCGCGAAACGACCCTCGACGGCGGCGTGCAGGCCTTCCCGGAAGCGCTGCTCGGCCTGTACGCAGGCGTCAACACCGGCAAACTCGTCCTCAAGGTCTGACCGGCGGGGCGTCGCCAAGCGGAGTCGAGGTGCAAAGTTGATTTGGCATCTGGAGCAAAGTGCAAAGTAAAACGTCGTTTTACTTTGCACCTGCAAAGTGAAACGACGTTTTACTTGCTACTTTGGGCATATGGATGCAGCCAAGTTCGTCGACGGAGCGTTCGGTCGCCCGGCCATAGGTGTCGGGGCAGCGTCGTTCACCTACTACCGGCCGCATCCGATCCCTACAGATATCGATCTCGCCCCCCTCACCGTCTTGGCACTGTCCGAGGCCGATGCCGCGCTGGGACTCTTGAACGGACTGGGCAGGCTGATCCGTGATCCGGAGATGCTGCTCGGATCGTTCGTTCGAAAGGAGGCGTTGGCGAGTACCCGGATCGAGGGCACCAACGCCTCGTTGTCGGAGGTTCTCGAAGCCGAGGCCCGTGACGGCGGACCGGTCACTGACGACGTCGCGGAGGTCGAGCGCTATCTGGCTGCGACCGACCTGGCCATCTCTTTGACGGCCGACTTGCCGATCACCGAACGTCTGATCAGGCAGGTGCACGCCGAACTTATGGCGGGTGTACGGGGGCAGGAGCGTCACCCGGGCGAGTTTCGGCGCTCACCGGTATGGATCGGTGCGGCCGGTGCGACTCCGAATTCGGCGCGGTTCGTGCCGCCGCTGCCCGAGTACATCGGTGAGCTGATGACGGACTGGGAGAACTACGTCAACCGACCTTCACAGGTGCCGACGTTGGTACGCGCGGCCATGTCGCACTATCAATTCGAGACCATTCACCCGTTCCTCGACGGCAATGGGCGTATCGGGAGGCTTCTGGTGGGACTCTTTCTGATGTCGACGGGGCGTCTCACCCGACCTCTGCTGTATCTGTCCGGTTACCTGGAAGCCAACCGGAGCGAGTACTACGAACGGCTCCAAGGTATTCGTGAGCGCGCAGAGGTTCAAGAGTACTTGCAATTCTTCTTCGTCGCCGTTCGGAGACAGTCCGAGGATGCGGTCTCGAGAGCGGGTCGCCTCGTCGAACTCAGGGAACGCTACTACCGGCAGGTGGAGATGGAGCGATCGCGTGTGGCAGCGCTCATCCCCCTCATCTTCGGTACGCCGTTCATCCATGCGCGCCGAATCGAGCTGTCGTTCGCGAACTCCGGCGGTCCGATTACGACGCAAGGTGCGCGGAACCTGCTCGCAAAGGCGGAGGAACTGGGCTGGGTCTCCCGGTACGGAGGTCTGGGAAAGGGTTCCCGCACTGTCTATTTGGCTCGCGACGTCTTCGAGATCATCGAGGCCCCAACGAATTACGAGCAATAGATTTCCGGGCTCAGCTCCAGATCTCGATGAGTTCGTCGGTGGTGACGACGGTGCTCAGGAGCGAGAGGGTGTTCTTGAGGATGGCTCGGCCGTAGTCGGTGGGGATGCCGGCGACGGCGTCGCTCGGGAGTACGACGTCGTAGGACTTGTTGACCGCGTCCATGATGAAGTTGGGGATCGCCACGTTCAGCGAAACACCGACTGGGACGATCGTTGTCACGCCCAGGTTCCGCAGGACCGAGTCGAGGTCGGTACCGCACATCGGGCCGAGGCCGTGCAGTCGGGTGAGCACGAGGTCCGACGGCTCAGGACCGAGTTCGGGTACGACCGCGGCGCCGTGGCTACCGGGCTCGGCCGACAGTGTCTTGGCGCCGTAGGCGAAGAGGGCGGCGTTGTGATTGGAGCCGCGGCCGTCGGCGCGCCGGGTCACGACGCAATGGATGACGCTGACGCCGGCCGCCCGCGCCACCGGAAGCAGCCGCGCGATATTGGGCACCGCCTCGCGTTGTGCTTCCTCGGCGAGCGCGGCCAGTCCCGCATTCGCGCCGACCACCGCCTCCTGGCATTCCTGTGTGACGATCGCGGTGTGTGCAGGCCGGACGAGCTCGGCAAGGGGTCGTGCCACCGTGGGCTCCGTATCAGTTGGTGTGCAAGGCTACTGTTGAACCAATAGTAACCATCTCAGTACTGCGCTCGACGCCGTTCCGGTCGTCGGCCGCAATCTCACACGGATCCAGCCATCACGCGAACCTTCGTGAGATTAGCGGTGGCCTAATCTCACAAGGAATCGCAGTTTTGGTAGATCCTTGTCAGATTAGAGGTGCTCTAATCTGACAATCGCCTGGTGGTGGGGGCGGAGTTGTTCGTGAGCTTCATCGGGGTCGATCGACGTCGCGAGCTTGAGTAGATGGTGCAAAGTGTCCTCGACAGTGCCGATGACGGGCGGATCGCCGTCACTCGGGAGAGCCAGTCGGTGGACTTCGGTGTCGGTGGGGCCGGGGGTGATCGCGTTGACGCGGATTCTGTTGTCCGGCAGACGAGCCGTCGGGCATGTCGATATGACTCAACTACCGAGGTGGTCGATCAGCGTGCGGGGTACGGACATTACGTCGCAGCGCCCGCGCCCACCGTCTCCTCGGCTTTGCTCGGCGGGTCGCCGGGACGCCAGTCGGCGTCGACGTCGTAGAACTGCAGTGCCCAGCGGCGCATGGCCATATACGGTTTGGCGTCGATCCGGTCGAGCGGGGGGCGCTCGACGTACTTCTGGTAGCGCCAGATGCTCAGGTCGTCCCACACCGTTTGCAGGAAACGCTTTTCCACCAGCTTCTGGACTTCCGGCGGTGGTACGTCGGAGGTTTCGCCCTCGGGCTTGGGCCACCAGATCGTGTAGAACAGGTCGGACTTGCCCTGGTCGGTGGGGGTGCAGGCGAAGATCAGCCGATGTTGTTGCACGCCTTCGAAAGCGGTGATCGCGTAGCCCAGACCGGCGATGTGGCTGTGCACGCGCAGCGACATCGCGTTCGGGTCCTCGCTGCTCACGTCGGGCCAGCCGGTGAGGAACTGCCATTCGTTGTCCTGGATCTCCCACTTGAGGCAGACCGGGGTGACGGTGGCGTGGTGAACGTAGCGGAAATGTGCACTGTCCGGGGCGTTTTCGGCGACGATCTGCGGGTGGACGTTCTCGTTCTCGCATTTCACCGAGAACTCCGGATACGACCGGTAGTACTTGTCCGGAGTGTCGGTGACCTCGGGGAACTTTGAGAAGATATCCGGTGGCGACCAGCGGGGTGCCTCGCCGTGCGGGTGATACCACATGAACACGACGCCATACTGCTCGTGAATCGGATACGACCGCAGCCGCATCGTCTTCATCGTCCGCCCGGGCTCCGACGGCATATATGCGTGCCTGCCATCGGGTCCCCAGCGCCAGCCATGGAATGGGCATTGGATACAGTCGCCGACGACCTTGCCGCCGTAGCCGAGGTGCGCGCCGAGATGCTTGCAGTTGCCGGTGAGTACGTGGATCTCACCGTTGTCGTCGCGGTAGCCGACCAGGTCCTCGCCGAAATAGTGCAACGGCCTGGTCTGGCCCTGCTCGAACTCCTCGGACCAGCCGATCACATACCAACCGGTCGCGAACCACGTGAACGGAACTTCCATGGCGATACTCCTCTGTGCGGGCTGTTAAGTCTGCGGTGCTACGTCTGCTGCGCGGCGGCGGCCTGAATCTGCTGCTCCCACGCGGCAAGTTTTTCCTCGGCGCTGGTCTGGTGGTGGCTCAGTGCCCGGATGGAGACGTCGTGACCCTCCGCCTGCGCACGCAGGGCCCCGACGGTGCACTGCTCCTTCGGGATGTGTTTGAACGGGTCGAAGTTGTACCACTTCATGGTGTTCTCGAAGGTGATCTTGTTGATCTCGTCGTCGGGAACCTGCGCCTCGGAGAAGACATTCCACAGTTCCTCGGGGGCATTGGGCCACATGGAATCCGAATGCGGATAGTCCATTTCCCACGAGATGTTGTCGACGCCGATCTCGTGGCGCAGCTTGACGCCGAGCGGGTCCGAGATGAAGCAGGTGAGGAAGTGCTCCCGGAACACCTCGCTGGGCAGCTTGCCGCCGAAGTTCTGCAGTGTCCACGTCGAATGCATGTCGAAGGTGCGGTCGACGCGCTCGAGGAAATACGGAATCCAGCCGGTGCCGCCCTCGGACAGGGCGATCTTGAGATCCTTGTATTTCTTGATCGGCGCCGACCACAGCAGGTCGGCGGCGGCGTTGACGATGTTCATCG
>NZ_CALLZT010000003.1:0-24734 GCF_937858515.1 uncultured Gordonia sp.
CTTCATGTTCACGCCGATATCGGTGAACTATCCGATGATCATGAACATCGTGCTGTTGCTGTTCGTCGTGGTGATGATCGTCGACGCGGTCGTCCTGGGCCGATTGGTCAACCGCAGGGTCCGCGAACGCTACCCGGACAGCGCCGACGGCGGCTTCAAACTCGGCTGGTACTCGTTCAGCCGCGCGATGCAGTTGCGCAAAATGCGTGCACCGCGTCCGCAGGTGTCCGCCGGCGACCCGGTCTGAGCGGCCGGATGAGCGGAACACGAACTCTCGTCCTCGGCGGGGTGCGGTCGGGCAAGTCCACACATGGTGAGGCACTGCTGGCCGCCCACCCTCGGGTCCGCTATCTGGCCACCGGCCCGACCATATCGTCGGACACCGAGTGGGTGGCCCGGGTGCGCGCACACCGTGACCGCCGCGGAGACCGGTATCTGACCGTCGAGACGACGGACGTCGCGAAGGCGCTGGCCGACGATCCGGCCGTCGCCACGCTCGTCGACGATCTGGGCAACTGGGTGGCCGCGCAGGTCGATGCCGTCGACGGCTGGGATCACCTCGACCGGGGCATCGGCGACGCCTCGGCCGCGCTGTGTGAGGCGGTGGCCGCCTTCACCGGCGACCTGGTTCTGATCAGCCCGGAGGTGGGGCTGGCCCCGGTAGCCCCGACACCGGCAGGCCGCCGGTTCCAGGACGACCTCGGATCGGTCAACGCCGCGCTGGCGCAGGTGTGCGATCGTGTGCTGCTGGTGGTCGCGGGACGGGTGCTTGAGCTACCCGCGGGCGAACCCGCAGCCACTGTGGTCGCCGCGCAGCCGGTGCCGGTGCCGGTGCCCGACGAGGCGCCGGCACCGGTTACGGATGCTGCGCACATCCCGCCGGTTTCCGACGCCACACCTGACTCCGCCGACACCACGGCCGCCGAGGACGTCGTCCGGACGGGTGCGCTGCCGGTGCCCGCGAGGCCGGTCGACCCGGCCGACGCCGAGATCTTCCCACCTGTCGATGCACCCGATCATGACGCTGCCGAAGCGGCTCGTGCCCGCCAGCTCACCCTCACCAAGCCGCCGGGGTCGTTGGGCCGGCTCGAGGAGTTGGGCAATTGGGCGGCCGCCTGCCAGGGCATCTGCCCGCCACGACCCTTGCGTTCCCCACGGGTTGTCGTGTTCGCCGGCGACCACGGCGTCGCCCGCGAAGGCGTGTCGGCGTACCCGCCGGAGGTCACCGCGCAGATGGTGGCCAACATCGCCGGGGGCGGGGCGGCCATCAATGTGCTCGCCCGGCGTGCCGGTGCCACTGTGCACGTGGCCGATCTGTCGGTCGACGCCGACACCAACCCGGCCGTCGCCGCGTTCAAGGTACGGCGTAGCAGCGGTGACCTGCAGGTGACCGACGCACTCAGCATCGACGAAGCGCGTCGGGCCCTCGCGGCCGGACGCGCCATCGCCGACAGTCTCGTCGACGCCGGTGCGGATCTGCTGATCGCCGGGGAGATGGGAATCGGTAACACCACTCCTGCGGCGATCTTGATCGGGACGATCACCTCCCGCGAACCCGTCGAGGTGGTCGGCCGGGGTTCGGGCATCGACGACGCCGGATGGATCCGCAAGACCGCCGCGATCCGCGACGGCATGCGCAGAGTACGAAAGCATCGCCACGATCCGCTCGCCATGCTCGCGACGGTGGCCGGCGCCGACCTGACCGCGATGGCCGGCTTCCTCGCGCAGGCCGCCGTACGCAAGACGCCCGTGATCGTCGACGGCGTCATCGTCACCGCGTCGGCGCTGGTCGCCGAGCAATTGGCACCGGGTGCGGTCCAGTGGTGGGTAGCCGGGCACCGTTCGGTCGAACCCGCCCACTCGGCGGCGCTCGAACATCTGGATATCGAACCGATCCTGGAGATGTCGATGCGCCTGGGCGAGGGCACCGGCGCGGTGCTGGCGTTGCCGGTGGTGCAGTCGGCGATCGACGTACTCACCTCGATGGCGACCTTCGGCGAGGCGGGCGTCTCGAACGCCTGACGATCCCGCGACGATGTCCCTGTCCCCCGTGTCCGCGGTTCACGTGGCGATCAGCTGGCTGACGGTGCTGCCGGTCCCTACTCCGGCGGTGGCCATGGACCGACGCACCGGTGGCGCGGTGATCGCCGCGGTCCCCGTAGTCGGCGCACTGCTCGGATCCGTCACCGCCGCACTGGCATTCGGTCTGTCGCACACGTCGCTGCCGTCGGCGCTGATCGGTGTACTGCTCGTGGTGGGGCTGGCCCTGATCACCCGCGGCATGCACGTCGACGGTCTGGCCGACACCGTCGACGGCCTGGGCTGCTACGGTCCACCGCAGCGCGTCGCGGAGGTGATGAAGTCGGGGTCGGTGGGTCCGTTCGGCGCCGCCGCGATCGTCGCCGCGGGTGCGGTGCAGGCCATCGGCTTCGCGGCACTCACCGACGAACATCGTTGGTACGAGATCGTTTTCGCGGTCATCGCAAGCCGTGTCGCGGTCGTCGTCGCATGTCGGCGGGTGCTGGGACCGGCGAGCGAAACCGGCTTCGGTGCGATGGTCGCAGGCACGCAACGGCTTTCGCCGATCATCTGGCCGGCGATCATGCTGATCGGCGCGGCCGCACTCGGCGCCACCGGATCGGGCGACTACGACATCACCCACACACTCACCGTGGCAACAACTTTCGCCGTGATGACGGCGACGATCTGGCTGCTGTCGCGACATTGCGCCCGCCGCATCGGCGGTATCACCGGCGACGTCCTCGGCGCGGCGATCGAACTCGGCCTGGCGATAACCCTCGTCGGCCTCCTTGCTCGATAGCAGGTCGCCGCGGGAGCGTAGCGTCAAGCCTCATGTGCGTATCGATGCCGCAACCGTTCAGTCCCGAGGAGGCCCGGTCGGTCCGCGCCTTCACCGAACGCCTCGGACTTCCCGGGCTGATCGACGTGCACACCCATTTCATGCCGAAACAGGTCCTGGACAAGGTGTGGGCGTACTTCGATTCCGTCGGCCCGATACTCGGACGTGAATGGCCGATCACCTACCGCGCGCAGGAGGACGAGCGGGTGGCGACGCTGCGCTCGTTCGGTGTCCTGGGCTATTCGTCGATGATCTATCCACACAAGCCGGGCATGGCGCAGTGGCTCAACGGCTGGGCGATCGACTTCGCCGCCTCGCATCCGGACTGCCTACAGACCGCGACCTTCTACCCCGAACCGCAGGCTCGAGAATACGTCGCCGACGCGATCGCGGCCGGAGCACGGATCTTCAAGTCGCACATCCAGGTCGGCGACTACTCCCCCGACGACCCGCTCCTCGACCCGGTGTGGGAGCAGATCGACGCGGCACAGATCCCCGTGGTGATCCACTGCGGGTCGGGACCGGCACCCGGCGCCCACACCGGCCCGGAACCGATACGCCGCGTGCTGGGCCAATTCCCCACTCTCCCGTTGATCGTCGCGCACATGGGAATCCCGGAATACGTGGACTTCCTGGAACTGGCCGAACGGTACGACAACGTCCGGCTCGACACCACGATGAGTTTCACCGACTTCACCGAACAGATCGGGCTGTTTCCGACCGAACTCCTCGGCCGGCTCGGCGACCTCGGCCACAAGGTCCTCTTCGGCAGCGACTTCCCCAACATCCCGTACCCGTACCGGCACGCCCTCGACGCGTGCGAGCGTCTCGGCCTCGGCGACGACTGGTTGCGCGCGGTGTGTTTCGGCAACGCAGCCGAACTGTTCGGCATCGAGCCGAAGGCACCGACCGCGCTTGCGTAACAGCAGGGCCCGCACCTGCGAAACTCCTGGTACGGCCAACAAACCCCGGTCGACCTTCAGGAGGCATTATGGCCAAGTCACCCCGCAAGGCACGCCGGACCGCGATCGGTGCACTCGCCCTTCTGATCTCGGCCATCGGATCCCTGCTCGCACCCTCGCACGCCGACGCAGTCACGCCTCCGCAGGCCAGATTCTGGGTATCGAACGGGGCCATCGTCGTACACGTCGACAATCTCCCCCGCCGCCCGATCGAATGCCAGCTCTGGATCCCCGATCCGCTCCCGTGGGGCTTCGACACCAACCGCATCGTGAAGCAACGCACAGTCACGACCGGATCGGTAACCCTGTCGGCGATCCCGCAGCTGCACCCGCTGCCGCACCGGTACTACACCTTCGTGAACTGCTTCGCCTACGGGCCGGGCAAATCGCAGTACAGCTTCGTACGCAAGGCGATACTCTTCGTCACGCCCTTCGGCGGCTTCGGGTCATAGGTCGCAGGTCCGGGCGGGCCAACTCGGAGTCCGCATTGAGCCAGTCCAGTTCATCCTCACGCAACGGCTCCGCGAGGTCGATCCCGATCAGCTCCTGCCGTCGCGCCACGGTGTCGGTCATAGCCTCTCCACTGCGGGACGCGAGATCATTCCGGGCGCGTCAGTGCAGGCGGGTCATCCAGCCGTGGGTGTCGGCGAAGGTGCCGCGCTGGATGCCGGTCAGGGTGTCGCGCAGCGCCATCGTGACCTCACCGGGCCGGCCGTCGGCGATGGTGTAGTCCTCACCGACGCCGCGGACCCGGCCGACGGGGGTGATAACGGCGGCGGTACCACAGGCGAACACCTCGGTGATGTCGCCGGAGGCGGCACCCTTTCGAAGCTCCTCGGTGCTGATCTTGCGCTCCTCGACACCGAAACCGGCATCGGCGGCCAGCGTCAGCAGTGAGTCGCGGGTGATGCCGGGCAGCAGCGAACCGCTCAGCTCGGGAGTGACGAGGCGGGCGTCCGAACCGGAACCGAACACGAAGAACAAGTTCATGCCGCCCATCTCCTCGATGTAGCGGCGTTCGATGGCGTCGAGCCACACGACCTGATCACAGCCCTGTGCAGTGGCCTGCTGCTGCGCCAGGAACGCGGCGGCGTAGTTGCCGCCGCACTTGGCGAAACCGGTACCGCCGGGGGCTGCGCGCACGTACTCGGTGGACAGCCAAACGCTCACCGGCTTGATGCCGCCGGAGAAGTAGGCGCCCGCCGGAGAGGCGATCACCGAGTAGATGTACGAACCCGAAGGTGCGTTGACACCGAGTCCGGCCTGCGAGGCGAACATGAACGGACGCAGGTACAGCGACTCCTCACCGCCGGCCGCGGGCACCCACGCATTGTCGGCTTCGAGCAACGCCTTGAGTGAGGCGATGAAGTCGTCGACGGGCAGCGCCGGCATCGCCAGCCGCTGCGCCGACCGCTGCAGGCGCGCACCGTTGGCCTCGGGCCGGAAGGCCGAGATCGAGCCGTCCGGCTGCCGGTAGGCCTTGAGGCCCTCGAAGATCTCCTGGCCGTAGTGCAGGACCATCGCCGACGGGTCGAGGGCGATGGGTCCATAGGGCTTTACCTGCGCGTTGTGCCATCCCTGGTCGATGTCATAGTCGACCATCACCATGTTGTCGGTGAAGTAATTTCCGAAGCCCGGTGCGGCGAGGATCTCCGAACGCCGACCCTCGGAAACCGGGTGCGGGTGTTCGGTGCGGCTGAACTGCAAGGTCATCGGTACATCCTATCGCCGTGCGGCAAGTGGTTTCCGCCGACCCGCTACACGTGCGATTCGACGAACGGCGGGATGACGACTTCACATGCCAGCGCCCGGCCACGGACGTCGATAGTGACCTCGTCGCCCTTCTTGACCCCGGACGCCAAGTCGAGCAAGGCCAGAGCGATGCCGTGTTTGAGAGTCGGTGAGAAGGTCCCTGACGTGCAGACGCCGATCTGTTGTCCGTCGGCCGCGTTGACCACGCAGCCGTCGCGCGGGATGCCGCGGCCGGTTGCCCGCAAACCGTAGAGCCTGCGCGCCGGACCCGCCGCCTTCTCGGCGAGCAGCGCGTCACGGCCGAAGAACGCCGGCTTGTCCCAGCCGACGGCCCAACCGACGCGGGCCTGGACGGGGGTGATCTCGGTGGAGAGCTCATGTCCGTGGAGTGCATAACCCATCTCGGTGCGCAGGGTGTCGCGGGCGCCGAGCCCGGCGGGCTGACCACCGACCTCGATCACCTTCTCCAGCAGGGCGTCGAACACCGGTCCGGCGTCCGCCCAGCGCGGCAGGACCTCGAAGCCGCGTTCGCCCGTGTAACCGGTTCGGCACACCCGCACAGGTGCCGTCCCCGACGGCAGCGTCAGCTCGGCATCGGCGAACGCCATGTACTCCATGTCGGCGGGCAACCCGAGGCTTTCGAGCACCTCGGGCGCGCGCGGCCCCTGCACCGCGAACACCGCGTACTCGCGGTGCTGGTCGGTGACGGTGATCCCGTCGGGCGCGACGGCCTGCAGCGCGGCAACCACCGTCGCGGTGTTGGCGGCGTTGGGAACCAGGAACACCTCGTCCGGGCCGACGAGGTAGGCGATCAGATCATCGATCACCCCGCCGGATTCGTTGCAGCACAAGGTGTACTGGGCCTTGCCCGGGCCGATCTTGGCGAGGTCGTTGGTGAGCGTGGAGTTCACGAAATCCGCGGCACCCGGCCCCGACACCAGCGCCTTGCCCAGGTGGCTGACGTCGAAGATCCCGGCGGCCTCACGTACGGCCGTGTGTTCGGCGACGGTCCCCGCGTACGACACCGGCATGTTCCAGCCGCCGAAACCGGCGAAAGTAGCCCCCAGCGCGACGTGGCGGTCGGCGATCGGCCCGTCAAGAAGTTCACTCATGGCGTCCTACGCTACTGGGTTTCACCGGGCGTATCGCGCCGGTGCTCCACACGATCACCGCCGGCCACATCACCGCAGCCGACTGTGCCCACTGTGGCAGAGTTGACCGGGTGAGCAAGAACGACTCCTTCGACCGCGTCCGCGGCCCCGAACTGCACCTGTCCTCCACCATCGACGCCGACGACACGGTCCTCGTTCTCGGCCTGATCGGTCCCGAATCCGCCGACGGCCCCAGCCCCTCGGACGCACCCGCCGAGCCCACTCTGGTGACGGTCGACGGCATCCTCGACGACGCGGCGGCCGAACAGATATCGGCGTCACTGAAGGTGCTCGGCGCCACCGGCAAACACGGTGAGGTGCACCGTTTCCCCGCCCCGGCGTCGGTACCGGTCGACCTGATCGTCACCATCGGCCTCGGCGCCCCGGCCGACGTCGACGACGCGGACAAGGTGCGGCAGGCCGCGGGCATCGTCGCGCGATCGCTCGACGGTCTCGACTCGGTGGCCACCACGCTGTCGGATGCGAACCTGGACGCCGCGGCCGAGGGTTTCTTCCTGGGTGCCTACCGGTTCGAGGAGTTCCGGTCCGACAAGTCCCGGGCCAAGAAGGCGCCGCCGTCGTCGGTGACGCTGCTCGTCGAGGAACGGACCAGGGAGGCCAAGGCCGAACTCAGCCACGCCGCCGCGGTCGCCGACTGCGTGGCACTGGCCCGCGACTTCGTCAACACTCCCCCGAGCCACCTGTATCCCGAGGAGTTCGCCGACCGCGCACGGGTCCTCGCCGGCGCCGCCGGACTGAAGGTGGAGATCCTCGACGATGCCGAACTCGCCCGCAGCGGGTACGGCGGCATCATCGGCGTCGGCAAGGGTTCGTCGCGGCTTCCCCGACTGGTCCGGCTGACCCACAACGCCGGCAAGGACGCCAAGACGGTGGCGCTGGTGGGCAAGGGCATCACCTTCGACACCGGCGGCATCTCTCTCAAGCCGCCGGCCGGCATGGAGAACATGACCTCCGACATGGGCGGGGCGGCGGCGGTGATCGCCTCGACGATCCTGGCCGCCCGGCTCGGTCTGGACGTCAACGTCATCGCCACCGTCCCGATGGCCGAGAACATGCCGTCGGACACCGCGCAGCGCCCCGGCGATGTGCTCACCCAGTACGGCGGTATCACCGTCGAGGTCATCAACACCGACGCCGAAGGGCGGCTCATCCTGGCCGACGCGATCGTGCGCGCGGGCGAGGACAATCCCGACTACCTCATCGACACCGCGACACTGACGGGCGCGCAGATGGTCGCGCTGGGCACCCGCACCCCCGGCGTGATGGGTACCGACGAGTTCCGGGACCGGGTGGCACGGCTGTCGGCCGGGACCGGCGAGAACGCGTGGCCGATGCCGCTGCCGACCGAACTTCGCGCCGAACTCAACTCGCGGGTCGCCGACCTGGTGAACGCCGGAGCACAGCGCTGGGGCGGCATGCTGCTGGCCGGGGTGTTCCTCAAGGAGTTCGTGCCCGAGGGCGTGCAGTGGGCGCACATCGACATCGCCGGCCCGGCATTCAACACCGGCGGGGCGTGGGGCTACAACCCCAAGGGTGGTACGGGCGTACCGGTCCGCACGATCCTCGCGGTACTCGAGGACATCGCCGCCAACGGATGATCGGGTCCCGCCCGTGACGAACGCGACCGATTCCCGGACGGCGCCGGCGGGGCGGACGGCCGGTCAGCAAACTTCTCGGGCGGTAAGTACCGCACATCACATCTCGGAAAGCGATCGCGGGTAGGGTTCTATCCCGAGGCATCGACCACCCCGCCGATACCGAGCCGCACATAATTTGTCCGTCATCAACGCGTCAAGTTTGAGTTTGAGGAGTCAACAGCGATGGCCTTCTCCGTCCAGATGCCCGCCCTGGGTGAAAGCGTCACCGAAGGAACAGTGACCAGGTGGCTGAAGGAGGAGGGAGACACCGTCGAGGCCGACGAGCCATTGCTCGAGGTCTCCACCGACAAGGTCGACACCGAGATCCCGGCTCCCGCGTCGGGCGTGCTGATCAAGATCGTCGCGCAAGAGGACGACGTGGTCGAGATCGGCGGCGAGTTGGCCCTTATCGGTGACGCCTCCGAGTCCGCAGCCCCCGCCCCCGCGCCCGCACCGGCAGCCGAAGAGCCCGCCGCAGCCGCACCCGCGGCAGAACCGGAGCCGGCTGCCGCAGCCGCACCGGCGTCAGCCGCCGAGGGTACAGAGGTCGTGATGCCCGCGCTCGGCGAGTCCGTCACCGAGGGCACCGTCACCAACTGGCTCAAAGCCGTCGGCGACGAGGTGTCGGCCGACGAGCCGCTGCTGGAGGTCTCCACCGACAAGGTCGACACCGAGATCCCCGCACCAGCCTCCGGCACCCTGCTGGCGATCTTCGCCCAGGAGGACGACGTCGTCGAGGTCGGCGGCAAGCTCGCGATCATCGGTGACGCGTCGGCGGCACCCGCACCCGCGGCCCCCGCGCCGGCACCCGAACCCGAACCGGAACCCGAACCTGTCGCGGCGACACCGGCACCGGCACCGACCGAGTCGGCGACCGTGGTGAAGGCCGACCCGCCGACCATCGAGTCGACGCCGTACGTGACGCCGCTGGTCCGCAAGCTCGCCGCCGATAACAGCCTCGATCTGAATTCGATCAAGGGCACCGGGGTGGGCGGCCGCATCCGCAAGCAGGATGTGCTGGCCGCGGCCGAGGCCGCCAAGGCACCCGAACCGGCACCGGCCGCGCCCGCTCCTGCTGCCCCCGCTCCCGCCGCGAGTGCTCCGGCGACGAGTGCTCCGGCCGCCGCGGAGGTCCGGCCCGAGCTCGCCGCGCTGCGCGGAACGACGCAGAAGGCCAACCGGATCCGTCTCATCACGGCGAAGAAGACCCGCGAATCGCTGCACGAGAGCGCTCAGCTGACGCAGGTCTTCGAGGTCGACATGACCAAGATCGTCACTCTGCGCAAGGCCGCCAAGGAATCGTTCAAGGCATCCGAAGGTGTCAACCTGACCTTCCTGCCGTTCATCGCCAAGGCGGTCGTCGAGGCACTCAAGGCGCACCCGAACGTCAACGCCTCGATCGACGAGGGCGCCAAGGAGATCACCTATTACGGCAATGTCCACCTCGGCATCGCCGTCGACACCGACCAGGGTCTGCTGTCACCGGTGATCCACAACGCCGACGACCTGTCGATCGCCGGTCTGGCCCGGGCCATCGCCGATATCGCCGCCCGCGCCCGGACCGGCGGGCTCAAGCCGGACGAGCTGGCCGGTGGCACGTTCACCATCACCAACATCGGCAGCCAGGGCGCTCTGTTCGACACCCCGATCCTGGTTCCGCCGCAGGCGGCCATGCTCGGTACCGGCGCGATCGTCAAGCGCCCGGTGGTCGTCACCGAACCGGACGGCTCCGACGTGATCGCCATCCGTTCGATGTCGTACCTGCCACTGACCTACGATCACCGGCTGATCGACGGCGCCGACGCGGGTCGTTTCCTGACCACGGTCAAGAAGCGTCTCGAAGGTGGTTCGTTCGCCGCGGATCTCGGTCTGTAGCCGCCATGAGGATCGCCGTCGCAGGGTCGGCGGGGCTGATCGGTTCAGCCCTCGTTGACACCCTGCGCGGCTCCGGCCACACCGTCATCCGGCTGGTGCGCAGGCAGGTCCGGGCCGATGACGAGCACTACTGGGATCCCGAGACCTGCGGGGTCGACCCGCACACCCTGACCGGCGTCGAGGCCCTGGTGGGTCTCGGCGGGGTCGGGATCGGCGACCACCGCTGGTCGGGGCGTTTCAAGCAGGAGATCCGCGACTCCCGGATCACCCCCACCGAGGTGCTGGCCGAGGCCGCCGCCACGGCCGGGGTACCGCTGTTCGTCAGTGCCAGCGCCACCGGCTTCTACGGCGACACCGGATCCCATGCCGCAGTCGAAACCGATCCGGCGGGTTCGGGTTTCCTCGCCGAGGTGGTCCGGGACTGGGAGGACGCCGCCACCTCCGGCGCCGGACCGGGCGTCAATGTCGCGCTGCTGCGCACCGCACCGGTGATCGCCGAGCGCGGCGGGCTCCTCGGCAGGCTCAAGCCGTTGTTCCGGATGGGTCTGGGCGCCACGTTCGGCGACGGCGACCAGTACTTCTCCTGGATCACCCTGCCCGACGAGGTGTCGGCGATCGTGACGATCATCGAGAACAACATCAGCGGCCCGGTCAATCTGTGCGCCCCGAATCCGGTGCGGTTCACCGACTTCGCCAAGGCACTCGGTTCCGCACTGCACCGGCCGGCCCGGCTGGTGGTGCCTGGTTTCGTGGTCCGCAAGCTCGGCGGCGAGATGGCGGAGGAAATGATTCTGCATTCCCAGCGCGTTGTACCGCAGGTGCTCACCGATACCGGTTTCGCCTTCACCCACCCCGACATCGAGTCGGCACTGGAGTACGCCAGTGCCTGACACCGATATCCCCACGGTCACCCGAACACGCGGTGCCCGTATGAGCACCGAACCCGTCGAGGTACGCAGGCTGGGCGTCGTCGACTACCGCGACGCCTACGACCTGCAACACCGGCTCGCCGCCGATCGTGCCGACGGCACGCTGGACCACGACGTGCTGCTGCTCCTGGAACATCCGTCCACCTACACCGCGGGCAAGCGCACCGAGGACTCCGACCGGCCCACCGACGGTTCCCTCGTCATCGACGTCGACCGCGGCGGGCGCATCACCTGGCACGGCCCCGGGCAGCTCGTCGGCTACCCCATCATCCGGCTGGCCGAACCGCTCGACGTGGTCGACTACGTACGGCGGCTGGAGTCGGCGCTGATCGAGGTGTGCGCGGGTCTCGGCGTCACCACCGGACGTGTCGACGGCCGGTCCGGGGTGTGGATCCGCGACGACAACGGTGAACGCAAGCTCGGGCAGATCGGTATTCGGGTGGCCCGCGGTGTTGCGCTGCACGGCATCGCCCTCAACGTCGACCCCGACATGTCGGCGTTCGACGCGATCGTGCCCTGCGGCATCGCCGACGCCGGTGTCACCTCCCTGGCCCGCGAACTCGGCAGGTCACTGTCAGTCGCAGATGTCCTCGAAGATGTCGCCGCCCGGATCGCCGGTGCCCTGGACGCTCCCCGATCAACGGGCCCCGCCACGGACGGCCCGGTGACCCCGACGCGCGTAGGATCACCACAGTGACAACCACACCCGACGGCCGCAAGCTACTGCGCCTGGAGATCCGGAACGCGCAGACCCCCATCGAGCGCAAACCCAAGTGGATCAAGACCCGCGCCACGATGGGCCCGGAGTACACCGAGCTCAAGGGCCTGGTGAAGCGCGAGGGCCTGCACACGGTATGCGAGGAGGCGGGCTGCCCCAACATCTACGAATGCTGGGAGGACCGCGAGGCGACGTTCCTGATCGGTGGCGAACAGTGCACGCGGCGCTGCGACTTCTGCCAGATCGACACCGGCAAGCCGTCCGAACTCGACCGCGACGAGCCGCGCCGCGTCGCCGAAAGCGTTCAGGCGATGGGTCTGCGCTATTCGACGATCACCGGTGTGGCCCGCGACGACCTGCCCGACGAGGGTGCCTGGCTGTACGCCGAGACGGTGCGCGCCATCCACCGCCTCAATCCGGGAACCGGCGTGGAAAACCTGATCCCCGACTTCCATGCCAAGCCGCATCTGCTGGCCGAGGTGTTCGACGCCCGCCCCGAGGTGCTAGCGCACAATCTGGAGACGGTGCCGCGCATCTTCAAACGCATCCGGCCCGCGTTCCGTTACGAGCGTTCCCTCGAAGTACTCACCGCGGCACGCGATTTCGGACTCGTCACCAAGTCCAATCTGATCCTGGGCATGGGTGAGACCCCCGACGAGGTCCGTGAGGCCCTGGCCGATCTGCACGACGCCGGCTGCGACATCGTCACGATCACGCAGTACCTGCGTCCGTCCCCGAGACACCATCCGGTGGAACGCTGGGTCAAGCCGGAGGAGTTCGTCGAGCATTCGGAGTTCGCCGAGGAACTCGGTTTCGCCGGTGTGATGGCCGGGCCGCTGGTGCGTTCGTCGTATCGCGCCGGGCGGCTGTACGCGCAGGCGATGGCCCGCCACGGCCGTGAGTTGTCACCGGCGATGGCGCATCTGGCCGACGAGGGCTCGGCCAGCCAGGAGGCCTCCAGCGTGCTGGCGCGGATGGCGCGCTGACGGGATCGGCACGTGCCACGGGTCGGCCGCGTTCGCAGGCGGCGAACCCGGGCACCCACGGCTGAGTCCACCACGTAAACTGGCCGGCATGGCAAAGGCGAAGTCGGCGGTCACCAAAGAAGAGAAGGCCGCGGCCAAACAGGCGCGTAAGCAGGCATCCAAGGAACGGCGCACACAGCTCTGGCAGGCGTTCCAGATGCAGCGCAAGGACGACAAGCGCCTCATCCCGTACATGGTCGGGGTGTTTCTCCTCGTCGTCGCGCTCGGCGTGCTGCTGGGTCTACTGGTCGGCGGAGTGTGGCTGTTCATCCCGCTGAGCGTCGTACTCGGTGTACTCGCCGCGTTCATCCTGTTCGGGCGCCGCGTGCAGAGTTCGGTGTTCAAGAAGGCCGAGGGGCAACCAGGTGCGGCCGGCTGGGCACTGGGCAACATGCGTGGCCAGTGGCGCGTCAAGCAGGCCGTGGTCGGTACCACCCATCTCGACGCCGTACATCGCGTGATCGGTAAGCCGGGCGTCATCTTCGTCGCCGAGGGCAATTCCGGCCGTGTCAAGCAGCTGCTCGCACAAGAGAAGAAGAAGGCCGCCCGCGTCGTCGGCGACACCCCGATCTACGAGATCGTCGTCGGCAACGACGAGGGTCAGGTGCCGCTGTCCAAGCTTGAGCGCCACATCAACAAGCTGCCGCGCAACATCGACGGCAAGCGGATCGACGCGCTCGACGGCCGCCTGCAGGCGCTCGGCGGCAAGACCGGTGCCGCGGCCATGCCGAAAGGCCCGATGCCCACGGGCGCCAAGATGCGCGGCATGCAGCGCACCGCCCGGCGCCGTAGCTGAGCCGCGGACGTGAACGTGAACCGAACCGTGGTCGCGGCGGGCGTCGTCCTGGCGTGTGCGGCGGGACTGTCGGGCTGTACATCGGACCCGGCCGCCCAGGGCTTCGACCTCTCCGGCGGCGTGACCGTGCAGGTAAAGGCTCCGAGCGGATGGCAGGCACGCGGTGCCGACAGCACCGTACTGCTGACTCCCAAGGGCGATGACAGGGATCTGGCCGGACTCACCGACGCCGTCACCGCCGCACAACTCGGCGCGCCGACGCGGGGCGCCAACTATCTGACGGTCATGACAGTCGATCAATGCGGCGGCAACGGCAAGTGGGTGTGGAGCATCCGCGAACGCACCAACAGCGACGTCCGGACCGGTGAGGTCCGGCGCAAGGCCGACGGCGGATGTATCGCGGTCCACGCCACCTACGCACAGGCCGGTGGTGGCGACTCGGCAAGCGGTGACGACTCGGCGAGCAAGGCGGAGCCCGGTCCCCCGGCCGTCGACCTCCTGAAGCAGGTCATGGCCGGAGACATCGTCACCGACTGAGCTCCGGGAGCAACCGACTCCGGTTGATCAGCGGGTACGGATCAGCGCCGTCCCGGTGGCCCGATCGTGCAGCGCCCGGCCGTTGTAGTCGTTGATCAACGCGGGCACCAGGAACACGATCAAGACCTGCCGCGCCACGGCACGGACGATACCGACGGCCGCCGGGGCCGTCTTCCCCGTGACCTCGGCGGTGGCGCGGTCGGTTCCGAGGTCGACGCGCAGCACACGCATTCCCACCACGAACTGTCCCGGTGTGAACCCGAAGACCGATACCGCGACCACGCCGATGACGAACCACACGCCCAGCACGATGGTGCCCAGGTAGGGCGAGGTCAGCGAGGTGAACAGCAGGCTCAGGCCGTATGCCAGCACCCAGTCGATGAGCAGCCCGAGTACCCGTGTCCAGCCGGTCGCCAGTGATCCCGGCCCCGATTGCGGCAGGCCGAGATCGGCTCCCCGGTATTCGACGTCGTCCCCACCGTTGATCTGGGGACCTGACAGCCACGATCCGGTTACTCGACCCATGCGCTCCATAGTAGAGGTCACTCGACAGCCCGCCCGGCGGTAGCTCCATGCGACAGGCCCGGCGATGTGGACCCCATCGGACCGTCCGGAGGAATAGTGTTGACAGCGCCAGAACAGGCCGCCGACGTAACACAGGGGAAACACAGGCTTGACTCCTGGGCAACCTCGGCTCCATAGCGTTCTGACTTGAGATTCGCCGCTGGAAGCTCGGCGGCGGATGAGGCGAGTACGCGCCGAGGTCCCGGTGGGGCCAGGATGCACACGAGCTTCGCTCCCGGCGCCGGGAGACCGGCAACCGATCACGAAGGAGTCACCGGACGGTGTACAGCAGCAACGAAGAACTACTAGAGGGCATCAAGGAGTCGGGCGTCGAGTACGTCGACATCCGCTTCTGCGACCTGCCCGGCGTGATGCAGCATTTCTCCATCCCCGCATCGGCGTTCACCGAGGACGTGTTCGAGGAAGGCCTCGCATTCGACGGCTCCTCGGTGCGCGGCTTCCAGTCGATCGACGAGTCCGACATGATGCTGCTGCCCGACCCGGCCACCGCGCGGATCGATCCGTTCCGCAAGGCCAAGACGATGAACCTGAGCTTCTTCGTCCACGACCCGTTCACGCGCGAAGCCTACAGCCGCGACCCGCGTAACGTCGCCCGCAAGGCCGAGGATTACCTGGCCTCCACCGGCATCGCCGACACCTGCTTCTTCGGTGCCGAGGCCGAGTTCTACATCTTCGACTCGGTGTCGTTCGACTCGCAGATGAACGGCACGTTCTACGAGGTCGAGTCGGAGTCGGGCTGGTGGAACTCCGGTTCGCCCACCGATCCCGACGGCAGCCCCAACCTGGGCTACAAGGTCCGGCCGAAGGGCGGCTACTTCCCCGTCGCACCGTACGACCACTACGTGGATCTGCGCGACGAGATGTCGACCAACCTGTCCAACGCCGGGTTCACCCTCGAACGCGGTCACCACGAGGTCGGCACCGGCGGTCAGGCCGAGATCAACTACAAGTTCAACACGCTCCTGCACGCGGCCGACGATGTGCTGCTGTTCAAGTACATCATCAAGAACACCGCCTACCAGGCCGGCAAGACCGTCACGTTCATGCCCAAGCCGCTGTTCGGCGACAACGGTTCGGGCATGCACGCCCACCAGTCGCTGTGGAAGGACGGCAAGCCGCTGTTCCACGACGAGTCGGGCTACGCGGGTCTGTCGGATCTGGCTCGCTACTACATCGGCGGCATCCTGCACCACGCACCGTCGCTGCTGGCGTTCACCAACCCGACCGTCAACTCGTACAAGCGTCTGGTCCCCGGCTACGAGGCCCCGATCAACCTGGTCTACAGCCAGCGCAACCGGTCGGCCTGTGTGCGTATCCCGATCACCGGCAACAACCCGAAGGCCAAGCGCCTGGAGTTCCGTTGCCCGGACAGCTCGGGCAACCCGTACCTGGCGTTCGCGGCGATGATGATGGCCGGCCTGGACGGCATCAAGAACAAGATCGAGCCGCACGAGCCCGTCGACAAGGACCTCTACGAGCTCCCGCCGGAGGAGGCCAAGGGCATCCCGCAGGCCCCCACCTCGCTGGCCGCGGTCATCGACAAGCTCGAAGAGGACCACGAGTACCTCACCGCCGGTGGCGTGTTCACCGAGGACCTCATCGAGACCTGGATCGCGCTCAAGCGTGAGAACGAGATCGAGCCGGTGCAGATCCGCCCGCACCCCTACGAGTTCGCTCTGTACTACGACTGCTGATCCCGCGGGCTTGCGCCCTCACCGGTGATCGCCGAACGGCGGCCGGTGCCCGAGTACATCTCAGGCACCGGCCGCCGTTTTGTCGTCGGCCGATACCGGACTGCCGGAATCCGTGTTCGATCAGGCCGGTCACGTTCGCGCAGCAGCGTACATTCCGTGTCGGAACGACGCACACGACTGCGTCGCCGGTGATGATCTACCCAACAGCCAGGGCCACCCCAATTGCCGAACCGTCGCGGATCACCACCTCATGCGAACAAGGAGCTCAACGATGTCCACGTCGATTCCAGCTCGGCACCCTGATCACCCCGGCCCGGTTCCAGCAGCGATCGCGCTGGCTGCGGCAGCGTTGCGTATCG
Source organism: uncultured Gordonia sp. (assembly GCF_937858515.1). NCBI lineage: Bacteria > Bacillati > Actinomycetota > Actinomycetes > Mycobacteriales > Gordoniaceae > Gordonia > uncultured Gordonia sp. The sequence goes on from NZ_CALLZT010000003.1 coordinate 16,902, forward strand.
GCAAGCCCGATGCGGGCCAGTGGACCAGACTCGGAGACCAACTCAGCATCGGTGACGATCCGATGGATTCGTTGGTGGCATCGGCGCCTCCCGGCGGCCTGAAGAAGCTGCGTACTGAGTTCGAGCGTGCACTGGCCGAGGGGGTCGCATCCGTCCCCGATGCGCCGAAACCGTTGCAGGACTTCTTCGCATCGATTGAAACACCACCGGATTGGGTTGATCCGGAGGCGCTGAGGGTTGGGCAGCAGGTACTGCGACGCGGCGGAGCTGACGGCATGTACATCGCTCGCGATGTCGCACTGCTCGGTGGCTACCAGTTCTCCGGGTTCAATCAGACGCTGCTGCGCACCGGCGCGCTGGAGAAGGGGTCGAACCAGCGGTTCGCCGAGACCATGCGGTGGGGCCTCGACGTCATCGGCGAAGGTTCGCTCGACCCTTTCGGCGCCGGGTACCGATCCACCGTCCATGTCCGGTTCGTGCACGCCATGGTTCGCCGGCATGTCGGGGCCCTACCGGACTGGCGGCCCGACCGATGGGGGGTGCCGATCAACCAAACCGATATGGCGGCGACGTTGATCGGCACACTGGTCGTCCCACCGCTGGGTGCGCTGGGGATGGGGGTCCTGGCCACGCCCCGCGAGTTGAACTGCGTGGCACATCTGACGCGTTACGTGGGTTGGTTGATGGGGGTTCGGGACGAATGGTTGCCGCGGTCATTCCGCGACGCGATCCGCATCCTGTACCACACCTCCACCGCACTCGCGCTACCCGACGAAACCACTCGGATGCTGTCGACGCCGATGGCGGCGGATCCACTGTCCTGGCACTACCGCAGAGCGAGACGACTCCGGCGTCGACTGGCGTGGGCTCAGCACCTGTCGGTGACCACCGCGTTTCTCGGACCGCGGACGATGAGGGCCTTGGGCCTGCCGACGTACATGCCACCGTGGTATCCGATGATCAGAATTCCGGTCAACGGCGCACGCAGCCTGGCCGCGTGGACGCTGCCGGGCGGTGCGCGCCGCGCTGCTGATCGAGGCTTACGAGAACAGGAGTCCTTCTTGCGCACGATCATCGGCGACACGGAGGCGATCATCGGCGCTTCCGTGACTCACGTGCATGAGGTACCTGAACCCGCCGACCCCCGGTGACGTCGACTGATGATCGTCCGCCGTCGGCTTTCCATACCAGACAGTAGGGGTGTTTTGCCTGGTCAGCCTGGGACCTAGGGCTCTCGCAAGTCGGACATCACAGCGGGACCATAGTGTTATGTACCGCACACGATTCGCCGACGACCTGGCCCCCGGAGACCGTATCGCCATCGAGAACTGGCACGGTACGGTGCGCAAGAACTGTAAACACGGCACCAATGACCGACTGATCGAGCTGGTGATGAGTTCGGACAACCGCAATCAGATCGTGCTGAAGGCGGGCGAGGTCGTCGAGGTCCTCTGACCGCCCCGCTCAGGCGGCGAGTTCGGCGAACAGTGCCTCGTTGTATTCGAAGGCCCGGACTGCTTCGTCGAGGAGTCGCCGGTGAGCGGCATCGTCGATGGGCAGTCCGTCGAGCGCGTCGCGGTAGCCGTCCTTGTACCGCTTGAGTTTGTCGATGCCGTCGAAGGCGTAGAACGTCAGCGAGTTCTTATCGATGCCGTAGTGCGCGATCATCCGGCTCTTGATCACCTGACCACCGCTGAGATCGCCGAGGTACCGCGTGTAGTGGTGTGCGACGAAGCGGGCGGGATCGTTACGGGTGTCATCGATGGCTTCGACATAACGAGCCACGGCGGGAAGCGGTTCGACAGCGTCGATGTCGACACCGAGCGAGTCCAGATCAGCGGCGAGGCTGGGCAGGCGGCGCAGCCGTTCGTCGAAGATCGGTGCGACGACGGGGCGGGCCTCGTCGGAGCTGTTGAGGTCGTCGCCGACCGCCTCGAGCGCTCGGTAGACGAAGTACAGCTGAGCTGCGAGAGTCCGGTAGGCCCGCGCGTCGAGACGGCCCGACATCAGGTCGCCGATGAAATCGGAACCTTCGGCGCGCTCATGCGCCTGCGCGGTCGCATCCCGGAGGCTCGCTGAGATGGACGGCTGTTCGCCCAGAGTAACGCTGCTCATAGTGTCACCACAGATACCAGCAGAAGGCCGCTCCCGAAAGGCTGGGACGCGAACTGGCGACAACATCACAACTCACGCCGCCACCAGTTTCACCACGAGCGCCCGATGATCGGAGCCGGCCACGAAATGTGTGCGGACCGACGTCGCGACGAATCCCTTGGTGATCACATGGTCTATTGCCACGACCGGCCGGTTGCCGAGCCTGCCGTTGGTCGGGTACGTCGGCAGGAAGCCCGACCCGGCCTGTTCACCGGCGTCGGCGTACCCGTTGCGCAGGATTCCGCGGAATCGGGCCTGATCCCAGGTCGCGTTGTAGTCCCCGATCGCGATGACCGGTCCGTCACCGAGCGCGTGCAGGTGTTTCCGGATGGCGTCGGTGTCGTTCACCCAGTCCTGCGCATCCCCGGTGGGCGCGGCCGGATGAATCACCAGCACCCTGGTGCCACGCGCGCCGGGCAGGTCGGTGACTGCCCGCAGATTCTTGAAGGCGGTGTCATCCAGGACGCCGTGGCCGCGCAGCGGGGTCCGGCTGAACAGGGCCGACCCGGCTGCCGCGGCGAACGGGACCACCTCGGAATGCTCGTACGGCAGGCGTTGAGCGATACCGCTGACCCGGGCCCTGTCGAGCCAATCGGTGGTCACTTCCTGCAGCGACAGGATGTCGGCGCCGCTGTCACGGACGAGCGCCTCGACCGCGCCCAGGTCGGCATGCCCTTTGAGCAGATTGACCGAGACCACGGTGATCGACTGACCTTCGGGCGCGTCGGCACTCACCACCAGCGGAACCTGAGTGTGCACGAGCGCCGCCGCGGCGAGGACTGCGACTCCGGTGGCCATCCACTGCCTGAGACCGGCAAAGATCACCACGGGTATGAACGCGACACCGACGAGGAACGGCACACCGCTGGTGAGCGCAATCAACAGCGGCCCGCGGAACGGCACGTAGTGCAGGAGCACCGCGATGAGCGTGACCCCGACCATCAGGCCGGCCGCGCCGAGGACCGCCAACTGCAGCGCGCGCCAGATCAGGCCCCGCTCCTTCTCAGCCACCGAATACTTTGCGGACGACGACCTTGGCCCGGCGAGTGACCCGCAGGTAGTGCTCGAGGAACTCGGCTCCCTCGTCCTCCGCCCAGCCGGCCGCGTACGCGATCTGCCGCAGTTGCTGGCCGGGACCGGGAAGCTGGTCGACGGGCTTGCCGCGCACCAGGACAAGCGCGTTGCGCGCTTTGGTCGCGGTCAGCCACGCCTCCTTGAGCAGGGCCACGTCGTTCTCGCCGAGCAACTCGACCGACCCGATGGCGTCGAGAGATTCGAGGGTGGACGTGTTGTGCAGTGCCGGGTAGCGGTGCGCGTACTTGAGCTGGAGCAACTGGACGGTCCACTCGATGTCTGCGAGTCCGCCACGGCCGAGTTTGGTGTGCGTCATCGGGTCGGCGCCCCGCGGGAGCCGTTCGGAGTCCACACGTGCCTTGATACGCCGGATCTCTTTGACCGCCTCACCCGACACCCCGCCCTCGGGGTAGCGGATACGGTCGGCCATGTGCAGGAACGCGATACCCAGATCGTTGTCACCGGCCACCTGGTGCGCGCGCAGCAGCGCCTGGATCTCCCACGGTAGCGCCCACTGGTCGTAGTAGGCGGCGTAGGACGCCAAGGTGCGCACGATCGGACCGTTGCGTCCCTCGGGGCGCAGCCCGGTGTCCACTTCCAGCGGCGGATCCTGGCTGGGTGAGCCGAGCATGGTGCGCACGTTCTCGGCGACCGTCCTGGCCCATTTGACGGCGGTCTCCTCATCGACGCCCGGTTCGGGGTCGCAGACGAACAGGACGTCGGCATCGGAGCCGTAGCCGAGCTCTCCCCCGCCGAGCCGGCCCATACCGATGACGGCCATTCTCGCGGGTGCCGGTTCCTCGCGCTGCCGGACCGATTCGTCGATGACAACGGAAAGTGCGGCGTTGAGTACGGCCGCCCACACCGACGACAACGCCGCGCACACCTGCGGCACATCCATCATGCCGAGGATGTCGGCGGAGGCGATGCGGGCCAGTTCGGCACGCCGGTGCGAACGGGCGACGGCGACGGCACGTTTGAGGTCACGCTGACGCACTGTCGAGGCGATGAGGCCTTTGGCGACATCCTCGGGTTGCTGTTCACACAGCTTGGGCCCGTGAGAGCCGTCGGAATACAGCCGGATCGTCTCGGGCGACCGCATCAGCAGATTGGCGATGAACTCGGAGGTACCGAGCAGCTTCATGAGCCGTTCGGCGACGACGCCGTCATCACGCAGCAGCCGCAGGAACCAGTCCTGGTCGACGAGTTCGTCGCACAGGTTGCGGTAGTTGAGCAGACCGGCGTCGGGGTCGGGGGTGCGGCCGATCAGTTCGAGCAACTGCGGCAGGATCAGCAACTGGATCTGCCCGCGGCGGCCCGCCCCCGATGCGAGGGCCCGGATGTGGCTGAGTGCCCGGTCGGGTTTGGCGTAGCCCAGGGCCGCGAGCCGTCGCTGAGCAGCCGCGCTGCTCAGCGTCAGTTCGTCGGCGTTGAAGTGGATGACCGATTCGAGCAGCGGACGGTAGAACAGTTTCTCGTGCAGCCGCCGGATCCGCAGGCTCTGGTGCCGGATCTCTGCGCGCAGCACTTCGGTGGCGCTCTTGTCTCCTTGGCGCCGGATGTGCGCGGCCCGCGCGAGCCAGCGCATGTTGGGTTCGTCATCGAAAGCGGGCAGCAGATGCGTGCGGCTCAGTTTCTGCAATTGCAGCCGGTGTTCGAGCAGGCGCAGGAACTGGTAGGAGGCGCTGAGGTTGGCACCGTCGTCGCGCCCGACGTAGCCGCCGGCGGTGAGTGCGGCCAGAGCGTCGACGGTCGCCTGTACCCGCAGCTTCTCGTCGACGCGACCGTGCACCATCTGTAGCAGTTGGACGGCGAACTCGACATCGCGCAGACTGCCACTGCCGAGCTTGAGGTTTCGATCCCGAAGCTCTTCGGGCACAAGTGATTCCACGCGACGGCGCATCGCCTGCACTTCGGGCACGAAGTCGTCGCGTTCGGCGGCGTGCCACACCATCGGGTTGACGGCGTCGTAGTATTCGCGGGCCAGTCCCATATCGCCGGTCATCGGCCGTGCCTTGAGCAGCGCCTGGAACTCCCAGGTCTTGGCCCACCGCTTGTAGTACGCCAGATGCGATTCGAGTGTCCTGGTGAGTGCGCCGGCCTTTCCTTCGGGGCGCAGCGCGGCATCGACCTCGAAGAACGCGAGCGTGCCCACCCGCATCATCTCGCCGGCGATCCGCGCGGATTTGCCGTCGGCGGGTTCGCTGACGAACACGACATCGACGTCGCTGACGTAGTTGAGTTCCCGGGCGCCACATTTGCCCATCGCGATGACGGCCAGTCGCACCGTGATCGGTTTGTCGCCGAACACCTCCCGGTAGGCGACGGCCAGCGCACCGGTCAGCGCGGCGTCGGCGAGGTCGGCCAGGTAGGCACCCACATTCGGGAACCACATGACCGGCTCGTCCTCGACGGTGGACGCGACGTCGTGCGCCGCCAGCTCCAGCAGGAGATTGCGGTATGCGATCCGCAGCGCCACAACCGATTTGGGCCCGGTGATGGCAGCTCGGTAGACGAGATTTCCTTTCGCGACTTCTTCGGGTTCGGGCTGCGCGCCGACCGAGGCGAGCATCTGCCGGAACAGTTCGTCGCGGTCGGGCAGTTCGTCGGACAGGAGTCGGCGCCAACTCGACGTTTCCGCCACGAGGTGGTCACCGATGGCGTCGGACGATCCGAGAACGCCGAACAGCCGACCCCGAAACGCCTTGTTGGTGCGGATTTCGGCGTCGATCTCGGCCCACTCCGCCCCTACCGCATCGTGCATCCGGATCAGCGCCCGCAACGCCAGGTCGGCGTCGGGTGCCCGGGACAGCGACCACAGCACGTCGATCGACTTCTCGTTGCTCCAGCCCAGCGCGGCGAGATCGGCCGCTGCGGAACCGTCGAGTAGCCCGAGGCGGCCAGCGCTGGGCACGCTGGCGCGCCCGTACAAGGTACTCACCCCTGAAACGGTAGCCGGTCGGCGTGACCGATCTTTACAACGGCAGGTAGTTGCGCAGTTCGAAAGGGGTGACGTGGCTGCGGTAGTTGGTCCACTCGGTCCACTTGTTACGCAGGAAGTAGTCAAAGACGTGCTCACCGAGGGTTTCAGCGACGAGTTCGGACTCTTCCATGGCGACAAGGGCTTCGGCGAGGCTGCCGGGAAGTTCCTTGTAGCCCATGGCCCGGCGTTCGGCCGGGGTCAGCGCCCAGACGTCGTCCTCGGCCTCATCGGGAAGTTCGTAATCCTCGGTGATCCCCTTGAGCCCGGCGGCCAGCAGGACCGAGAACGCGAGGTAGGGGTTGCACGCGGAGTCGACGCTGCGGATCTCGACGCGGCGTGAGGACACCTTGTTGGGGGTGTACAGCGGAAGCCTGACGAGCGCGGATCGGTTGGCGCGTCCCCAGCTGGCGGCCGTCGGCGCTTCGCCACCGTGGATAAGTCGTTTGTAGCTGTTGACCCACTGGTTGGTGACGGCGCTGATCTCGTTGGCGTGGTGCAGGATTCCGGCGATGAACTTCTTGCCTGTGTCGGACAGCTGCATGGGGTCGTCGGGGTTGTGGAAGGCGTTGGTGTCGCCTTCGAACAGGCTCATGTGGGTGTGCATGGCCGAGCCCGGGTACTCGCTGAACGGTTTGGGCATGAAGGTGGCGGAGCTGCCTTCGGAGATGGCGACCTCTTTGATGACGTAACGGAAGGTCATCACGTTGTCGGCCATGGAGAGGGCGTCGGCGTAGCGCAGGTCGATCTCCTGCTGACCGGGGGCGCCCTCGTGGTGGGAGAACTCGACGGAGATACCCATCGATTCGAGGGCTTCGATGGCGTGCCGGCGGAAGTGCGGTGCGGCGTCGTGGACGGCCTGATCGAAGTAGCCGCCGCTGTCAGCGGGGGTCGGGGGGGTGCCGTCGAGCGGTGCGTCCCTGAGGAGGAAGAACTCGATCTCGGGGTGTACGTAGCAGCTGAAACCGAGGTCGGCGGCACGGTTGAGCCCGCGGCGCAGCACGTGGCGCGAGTCGGCCCAGCTGGGGGTGCCGTCGGGCATCGCGACGTCGCAGAACATGCGGGCGGAGTGGTGACGGCCGTTGGAGGTGGTCCACGGCAGGATCTGGAAGCTCGATGGGTCCGGCTTGAGGACGGTGTCCGCTTCGGAGACACGGGAGAAACCTTCGATGGCCGAGCCGTCGAAGCCGATGCCCTCGGTGAAGGCGCCCTCGAGTTCGGCGGGGGCGATCGCCACTGATTTGAGATATCCGAGGACGTCGGTGAACCACAATCGAACGAATCGGATGTCACGCTCTTCGAGGGTCCGGAGCACGAATTCCTTTTGGCGATCCATGCCATCGGACAGTAGGAGCCGCCTGTTAAATCCGTGTTACATTCACAATTCCGATGCGATAACCTGCAACTTTGCTAAAGAAATCTCAATATATAAGACGCAGGTCGCATAGTCGGCTCACTGTCACGACACAGCCGTGTGAGATCGCCGGCCGTCGCCGTGGACGTCGCGATGTGAGTAAAACCACAGGGCGGTCGGGTGCGAACGAACGCTCGGCAGGTGGAGAATACGTGTTGTCCTACCCGCCCGGGTACCTGCGCGACGCAGGACTCGAGGAACGAAATGAGAC
>NZ_CALLZT010000004.1:0-9916 GCF_937858515.1 uncultured Gordonia sp.
GCCAAAGCCGGTGCCCCGCCCCGGCCGAGCCTGGGCTACCTGCTGCACGGTCTGTGCCGGCACGGCAGTGTGGAACTGCAGGAACGCTTCCTGCCCGGCATGATCGACGGCACCGAGCGCTGGTGCCAGGGCTTCTCCGAGCCGGGTGCCGGCTCGGATCTGGCATCGCTGCGCACGGCCGCCGTCCGGGAGGGCGACGAGTACGTCATCAACGGGCACAAGATCTGGACCAGCTACTCCGACATCGCCGACTGGTGTCTGCTGCTGGCCCGCACCGATCCGGATGTGCCACGGCACCGGGGTATTTCGGCGTTCATCGTGCCGATGGACACCCCCGGTATCGTGCAACGGCCGCTGAAGATGATCAGCGGAATCACCACCGAGTTCGGGCAGGTCACCTTCGACGACGTCCGTGTGCCCGCGGGCAACATCGTCGGCCAACCCGGCGACGGCTGGGCGATGGCGATGACCGTCGTCGGGCACGAACGTGAACCGTCGACGCTGGGCTATGTGGCCCGGTATGCCAAGACGGTGCAGTCGCTGGTGTCCCGAGCGGATGAGCCGAACGACGAATTGGCTTTGGCCGCAGTCGAAACCGAGATGCTGCGGCTGCATGTGCGGCGACGGCTGTCCGAACAGCTCGACGGCGTCTCGCATTCCTCGGAGGGCTCGCTCGACAAACTGCTGATGACGTGGACCGAGCAGACCGTCGGCCATGCGGCGCTGTCGGTGACCGGTACCTCCGACCCGGAATTGCTGTCGTCGTACCTGTATTCGCGGGCGCAGAGCGTCATGGGCGGTACGTCGCAGATTCAGAAGAACATCATCGCCGGACGTCTACTCGGATTGGGAGTGTGAACATGTACGGAATGCCCGACGAGATCGAGGTGACCGCGGACGGTGCGTTGCGGATCATCACCCTCAATCGGCCTGACGCCCTCAACGCCGTCAACGACAATCTGCATTCGGGGCTGGCGTCGCTGTGGAACCAGCTCACCGACGATCCCGAGGTGCGGGCCGCGGTGCTGACCGGCCGGGGTAAAGCTTTCTCCGCCGGAGGCGATTTCACCTACCTCGCCGAGTTGGGTGAGGATCCGGCATTGCGTGCCAAGACGATTCGCCACGGCCGCGAACTGGTCCTGGGAATGGCCCGGTGCCGGGTGCCGGTGGTGGCCGCGGTCAACGGGCCGGCCGTCGGATTGGGTTGCAGCCTGGTGGCTTTGAGCGACACCGTCTACATGGCGCCGACCGCGTATCTTGCCGATCCGCACGTACAGGTGGGGCTGGTCGCCGCCGACGGCGGTCCGCTCACCTGGCCGCTGCAGATCAGCCTGTTGCAGGCCAAGGAATTCGCGCTCACCGGCACCCGGATCCCCGCCGAACGCGCCGTCGCGCTCGGCCTGGCCAACCACGTGTCCGACGATCCGCTGGCCGATGCCATCGCATGCGCCAAGAAGATGATGGACCTGCCGCAGCAGGCGGTGGAGGCCACCAAGCGGATGCTCAACATCCATCTCGAACGCGCCGTGCTCGCCAGCCTCGACTACGCGAACATGGCCGAGGAGATCTCGTTCCAGACCGACGACTTCCGGGCGACGATCGCCCGGCTCACGGCACCCAAGAGCTGAGAAGGAAAGGTCATTACCGTGCCAGAAGCAGTCATCGTCGCCGCCCGGCGCACACCGATCGGCACCGCGGGCAAGGGCAGCCTGCGCGATACCGACGCGTTCGACCTCGCCGAGCACATCGTGTCGGCGGTTGCCGCCCACGTGGGGGCGCTGGGCAACACCGCCGAGATCGACGACGTGATCCTGGGTGAGGGGCTCTACGGCGGCGGTGTAATCGCGCGCCATGCCGCGATCACCGCTGGGCTGCGGACGGTACCGGGGCTGGCCAACAACCGACACTGCGCCGCAGGACTGTCGGCGGTGCAGTCGGCCGCCGGATCGATTCGGGCGGGCATGGATTCGCTGATCCTGGCAGGTGGGGTGAATTCGGCGTCGACCTCACCCAAGTCGAAGCTACGGGTGGGTGAGGACGAATGGATCGACCCGTGGATGCCGCCGACTCACCCGAATGAGCCGGACGCCCCCAACCGGGACATGTCGATCACCGTCGGCTGGAACTCCGCTGTGGCGGCCGGGATTTCACGCGAGCAGATGGATGCCTGGGCGTTGCGGTCGCACCAGAAGGCGATCGCGGCGATCGACGAAGGGCGATTCGACGACGAGATCGTGCCGATCAAGACCCCGCGTGGGCTGTTCTCCATCGATGAACATCCGCGCCGTACGACCACCGCGGAGAAGCTGGCCGCGCTCAAACCGCTGCACCCGGAGATCGAGGGATTCTCCATCACCGCCGGAAATGCGTGCGGAGCCAACGATGCCGCCGCGCTGCTCGCGATCGCATCAAGCGAGTTGGGTCTGCCCGCGCTCGCCACGGTGCGGTCGTGGGCGAACGTGGGCGTCGAACCGTCGCAGACCGGTCTGTCGCCGGTGACCGCGATCCCGAAAGCGCTTGCACGCGCAGGTCTGTCGCTCGACGATGTCGACCTGTTCGAGATCAACGAGGCCTTCGCCGCCAATTGTGTTGCCTGCGTGAAGCTTCTGGAGATCGAACCGGAAAAGGTCAACGTCTCCGGCAGCGGTTGCTCGCTCGGTCATCCCGTCGCCGCCACCGGCGCCCGCATGCTGGTCACCCTCGTCCACGAACTCCGCAGGCGTGGAGGGGGAATCGGGGTTGCAGCGATGTGTGCGGGGGGCGGGATGGGATCGGCGACCGTGATCGAGGTCAGCTGACGGTGCTGTAGAGGGTGGCGAGGTAGGCGAGGCTGCGTTCGTTGCCGAGGATGCCGCTGCCCATCTTGTTCATCACGTACGAGAAGGTCATGCGGCGGTCGAGGTCCATGAAGATCAGCGAGCCACCCCAGCCGCCCCAGAAGGCGATGCGGCCGTCGGCAGGAACTCCGGGTGCGGTGGCGGCACCGGCGAGGGCGAAGCCCAGGCCGCGACGTACCGGCACCATCAATACCTGGTCGACGTCGTCGACGCGTACTGCGAGCGCCTGCTCGATCGTCTTCTCCGACAGCAGCCGGACGCCGTCGACGGTTCCGCCGAGGGTGATGGCCGACAGGATTCTGGCCACCGACCGGGCGTTGCCGTGACCGTTGGCGGCACCGATGATCGTGTTGCGCCACTCCGGCCGGTTGGCGTCGATGCCGGCTACCGCAGGCCCGCCGAAAGTCTTGACGGCCAGGTGGTCCGGTCCGAGCATTGCCACGAGGTCGACGCCCAGGTCCGGTGGGTTGCTCAATGGTGAGACTCGGTCCCAGTCGCTTTCCTTCGCGCCGATCTGGAAGTCGGCGCCCAGCGGTGCGGCGATCTCCTGGGCCACGAAGTCGCGCAGCGTGATGCCGGTGATGCGTCGCAGTACCTCGCCGAGCAGGTGACCTTGGTTCAGCGCGTGATAGCCCGACGCGGTGCCCGGCTCCCACCACGGCGCCTGAGCCGCGAGCCGGGCCGTGGCCGTGTCGACGTCGAACAGGTCCTCGACGCTGACCGGACGGTCCCAGCCGGACACTCCGGAGGTATGCGCCATCACCTGCGCGACGGTGATCGAATCCTTGCCGTTCTGCGCGAACTCGGGCCAGTAGGTGGCGACGGGGGCGTCGACGTCGAGTTCACCACGGTCGGCGAGCATCAGCATCGACAGGTAGGTGACGGTCTTGGTGGTGGACCACACGTTGACGATGGTGTCCGATTCCCACGGCCGGGTGCATTCGGTGTCGGCGAAGCCGCCCCACACGTCGACCACGTTCTCACCGTCGATGTTGATCACCAGGGATGCGCCACGTTCGGCGCCCGAGTCCAGGTTGGCCGCCAGCATGTCGGTGACCGGCGCGAACCTGTCGTCGGTCACGCCTTTGAGTGCCTGTGCGCGATCGTCGTCATCCACCGGGGTGCTCATGTCGGCCTCCTTACCCGGCGGCCGGAATGCCGCCCGGTGGGGAGTGTATGCCGTGTGCGAGTGCCGTTCGGCGGAGTTGAAGATAATTTCAGGTTGTCGCCGGAGGTGCCGGTTGCAGGCCGCGCATCATCGCCTCCTGCGCGAACGAGACGAGCAGCCGGCCGTCGGCGTCGAGCAGGTCGCCTCGGCCGAAGCAGCGTCCGGCGGTCAGGATGGGGGAGTGCTGGCGCAGCAGCAGCCACTGGTCGGTGCGTACGGGCCGATGGAACCACAGGGTGTGCGAGGTGACGGCCGAGAGGAACACGGTGCCGTTGCCGCGCTGGTCGTAGCCCTCGACCGGACGAAGCGCAGTGCCGATCAGGGTCAGGTCCGTCGCGTACGCGACGATGCATTCGGCCCGGCCTTCGGGTACCTCGGGAGTCTTCATCCAGAGTTCGTAGGTGGGTGGCCCGACGGCCGGGTCGTCGAGGTCGTCGGCCGAACGTGCCTGCCACGGAAGGAGTTCGATGGTCCGCTCGAAGCTCTCGTCGAGCAGAGCGGGGACGGGATCGACGGCTTGGATGTCCGGACCGTCCTCGGGCACGTGCATCGACGCGGTGGCAGTGGCGATCAGCCGCTCACCCCGGGCCGGGTCGCCCTGGACGGCGTCGATCTGGGTGGTGGCGAAGGATCGGCCCTCGTGCCGGACCGACACCTTGTAGGTGACCGGGCTGTCGGTCAGTCCCTCCTTGACGAAGGTGCTGTGCAGCGACTTCACGGACTTGCCGGGACACGAGTGCAGGGCCGCGGCGACGAACTGCGCGAGGATCTGGCCACCGAACAATCGGTGATAATCCAGGTCGAGGTTACCGCCCACCAGGGTGGTGTCCCCGGACTCGGGTGAGGGTTTCAGGTCGAGGACGGACAGCAGTCGATCCCACTCAGCAGACATGGCCCCAGCGTAGCGGAGATCATTCTCTCAAGCGAGAACCATATTCTCGCATGCTGGATGCGTCCCGATCAGTGGTGGAGGAACCCCTGTGAGCAGAATTCCCACACCTCGTCAGCGGAAATAGGGTGCGAATCGGACGATTCGGGCTCGCTGGACTGGGCGATGAACATGACCGTCTGCATCGTCATCGCTGCGAGCCGCCGGATTCCGATGGTGGATTTCACGCGTCCGGCATCCGCGGCGTCGGCCATGAGTTCGGCGAACAGGGTGATCAGCGGCGCGTGTGCGATCCGGACCTCGGTGGGGTGGGTGATGAGCAACTGCGGAGCAAAATCGCTGAACAGTGGCCGCTTGGCGGTGGGGTCCGGCCGCGACAGCTCGAACAGCAAAGTCGTTGCGACATGCAGTTGTTCGACCGGATCGTCCTCGGCCTGGGCGGCGGCGCGGATCTGCGCGGCGGCCTTGTTGAGAGCGTCCTCGAACAATGCCAGGAGCAGTTCATGCTTGCCGTCGAACTGGAGATAAAAACTGCGCAGTGACTGCCGGGAGCGGTCGACGACCTCCTGAACGGTGAATTCAGTGGTGCCTTTTTCGGTGATGATCGCCTGGGCGGCGTCGAGGAATCGCTGAACGCGTTGTTCGGCACGGAGCTTGGCGGTCTTGATCGACCGCTCCACGGCCCGTTGCTTCCACGCCGGCTCGTCACTGGAATCGGTCACGACAGCGGCCGGGCCTTCGTCCGGAGCGTCCTGTTCTGGCACTGCATACGGGGCAGTCTAGCCGCAAGCGGACTGTCATTAGCGGATTCGCGCGGTGATGTCCATCTCTGACGCGATACGCTACTCTTTGTTTACGAGAACCTGATTCTCAGCGAGAGGTGGATGGATGCTTCTGGAGTTGGACTCCGATCAGCGGCTGTGGCAGAAGACGGTCCAGGAGTTCCTGGCCAAGGAATGCTCACCCGGCTGGGTGCGGCGGGTGGTCGAGGACGGCTCCGACCCGGATCCGCTGTGGCGCGCCATCGTGGCACAGGGCTGGACCGAGCTCGCCGAGGTCGCCGAGACCGTGGAACTGGCGATCGCGCTCGAAGAACTGGGGCGGGCGAGCGACCCCACCCCCTATCTGGCGACGATGACACACTTCGCGCCGCTGACCGGCACCACTCCTGCGGACGGGCACGCAGGTGCCGCCGCCTATTCCGGGGTGAACGCCGCCCGCGTGGGCGACGGGTGGGTGCTCGACGGCATCGCCCGGTCGGTGGTCGACGGTGACCGCGCCCGGCAGATCGCCGTGGTGACCGGTGCCGGGGTGTTCGTGGTGGATGCCGAGCAGGTCACCGCACGCCGGGTACCGATCTTCGATCCGCTGCTGCACGTGGCCGATCTGAGCTTCACCGGCGTTCGTGTCGCCGACGACCGCCGGGTGACCGTCGACGTCGATGCCGCCCGGCGCCGGGTGCTCGTCGGTTTGGCGGCCACGATTGTCGGTGCGTGCCAACGGATCCTGGACCTGACACTTGAACACGTCGGTTCCCGTGAACAATTCGGCGCCGCCATCGGCAGCTTTCAGGCCGTTAAGCACAAAGCTGCCGACATGCACGTCGCGATCGAACGCGCCCGGGCGCTGACGCATTTCGCCGCGTTGTCGATCGCCGCGGACACCGCGGAGGCGCAACTGGCCGCCTCGATGGCCAAAGCCGCTGCCGGAGAATGCCAGTCGCTGGTATTCCGCAACGGCTACCAGCTGTTCGGCGCGATGGGCTACACCTGGGAGAACGACCTGCAGTTCGCCCTCAAACGCGCCAAGGCCGCCGACCTGCTCTTCGGCGGCGCCGACCACCATCGCGCACTCATCACGGAGGGGTACCGTGCAACTCAGCTTTGACGCCGACATCGAGGAATTCCGTGCGGAATTCAGCGCGTTCCTCGATGCGAACCTGCCCGCGGAGGCCGACGCCGGGGAGCGGCCCCGCTCGAGTGCCGACATCCCCGCGTGGGCCCGCACCTGGCAGCGAACACAGTTCGAGGCCGGGTGGCTGCTGCCCGGTAATCCGCCGGAGTTCGGCGGGCGCAACGCGGGCATCGTCGAACAGTTCGTGCACCTGCAGGAACTCTCGCGCCGGCGCATCTACCACAGCTACAACCCGCAGGGGCTGGGCATCATCGCCGCCTCGCTGCTCACCTTCGGGACTCCGGAACAGAAGCAGCGGTGGGCCGTTCCCATTCTGCGCGCCGAGATCACCGCGGCGCTGGGCATGAGCGAGCCCGGTGCCGGATCGGACCTGGCGTCGTTGCGCACCCGGGCACGTCGCGACGGCGACCATTTCGTCGTCGACGGCCAGAAGGTGTGGACCTCCGGGGCCCATCACGCCGACGTGCTGCTCACCTTCGTGCGGACCGACCCGGATGCGCCCAAGCACAAGGGGATCAGCGTTCTGGTGATCCCCACCGACACGCCCGGGGTGACGCGGCGGCCGTTCGGGTCCATCGCCTCCCGCGACGATCACGACTTCAACGAGGTGTTCTTCGAAGGCGTGCGGGTACCCGCGGAGAACCTCATCGGCGACCTCAACGACGGCTGGACCGTCGCCAACGGTTCGCTGGGTCACGAGCGCACTCTGCTGTGGCTGAGCTTCGCCGACCGTCTCGAGGATCTGCTGCGCGATTTTCGGCCCGGCACCCCGCTGGAGAAGGACCGCTACGCCACCCTCGTGATGGATTCGTACGCGCTGCGGCTGCTCGGGTCCAAGGCGCTGGCCCGCGCGGCGCGCGGGGAGCAGGACACACCGTCGCTGTCGGTGCTCAAATTGCTCGGCTCGGAGGCCGTGCAGAGCGCGACCGAACATGCCTTCACCGCCGAGGGCATCGACGGCCTCGTGCATCCGGCACTGACCGCCCCGTACTGCCACATGGATCTGGAAATGCTGTACGCAAGTTGGTTCGAGCGCTATGCGCGCAGCTTCGGGTACACGATTGCCGGTGGAACGTCGGAGATCCAGCGCAATGTGATCGCCGAGCGGATCCTCGGCATGCCGCGACGGTGACCGTCGATGTACATCCGGTATGAGGTCGCCGACCACATCGCCACCATCACCCTCGATCGGCCCGAGGTGGCGAACGTGCAGAATGCCGAACTGCTCGACCAACTCGATCAGGCGTGGACCCGGGCGGCCGCCGACGACGACGTGAAGGTGATCGTGCTGCGCGCCGAAGGCAGACATTTCTCCGCCGGGCATCAACTCGGCGGTGACGGACCGGTGCCGGACAAGATCACGCTGGAAATGGTGTATTCGCACGAATCCCGGCGGTATCTCGACTATTCGTTGCGGTGGCGAAACATCCCGAAACCCAGCATCGCCGCCGTGCAAGGGCGATGTATCGCCGGCGGGTTGCTCCTGTGCTGGCCGTGCGACCTGATCGTCGCCGCCGACGACGCCAGCTTCTCCGATCCGGTGGTGCTGATGGGCATCGGCGGGGTGGAGTACCACGGGCATACCTGGGAGCTCGGTCCACGGAAGGCCAAGGAGATCCTGTTCACCGGGCGCCCGCTGACGGCGCAGGAGGCCGAGCAGACCGGCATGGTCAACAGGGTGGTGCCACGCGACCAACTCGACTCCGAGACAAGCGAACTCGCGCGTCAGATCGCGTCGATGCCGGCCTTCGGGCTGCGGCAGGCCAAACGGGCGGTGAACCAGACGCTCGACGTCCAGGGCTTCTACGCGGCCATCCAGTCGGTGTTCGACATCCATCAGACCGGGCACGGAAACGCGCTGAGCGTGGGAGGCTATCCCGTGCTGGCCGATCTGGCGCGGATGAAGGACAAACTGCGGTGAGAAAAGTTCGCGAAGATGGCCCGGATCGGATCTGTGTATTGTACTCTCATTTGCGAGAACGGCATTTCCGCCGAGGCCGCGCCCACGGTTAGCGGTCATCTCGACACCACCGGGCGACGTAGAGATTACGTCGTCACTGGAGAAGGGAACGCATAATGCGTCAAACAAGGCTGACCCGGGCACTGACGGCATGTTGTGCCGCGGCACTCATAGTCGGCGTGGCCGCCGGCTGCTCCGACGACGATTCGGATTCGGCACCGAGCACGACCAGTTCGGTTGCGGCATCGACCAGTGCCGAGTCCTCCAAGGCCGCTGCTCCGGCCGACCCGGCGGTCACCAAGGAGATCACGGAGGCCTACACCACCTTCTTCAACGGCAAGGCGCCGGCCGCCGACCGCACCAAGCTCATCGAGAACTCCGAGGGCTTCGCCCAGGTGCTCCAGGGGATGGCCGCCGATCCGCAGGCACAGGGCACCACGGTGACCGTCAAGGGTGTGACGCTGACCGACGACACCAACGCGGACGTCACCTACGACCTGCTGCTCAACGGCACCCCCGCACTGCCGGACCAGACCGGGCAGGCCGTCAAGGTCGACGGCACCTGGCGAGTGGCCACCGCCACCTTCTGCGCGCTGTTGTCCATCCAGGGCAAGGGTGACGCGATCCCGGCCTGCAGCTGATCTCGGCTTCGCACCTCGACCTGCAGTGGTCCCCCATTGCCGGTCGAGGTGCGAGCTCGCGAGCCTCGAAACCCCGTACGACGACTATGTCCGCAACAGCCTCCCGGTTGGAAGTTGTTGCGGACATTGTCATCTCACGGGGTTTCGAGGCTCCTCGCCTAGCGGCTCGTCGCACCTCAACCGGCGAAGTCTGACTCCCGTGCCCTGCGCACCTGGATCACTACCCGCGTCTGGCGGCTCGTCGCGACTCAACGGGCGACGTCTGACTCCCGTGCCCTGCGCACCTGGATCACTACCCGCGTCTGGCGGCTCGTCGCGACTCAACGGGCGACGTCTGACTCCCGTGCCCTGCGCACCTGGATCACTACCCGCGTCTGGCGGCTCGTCGCGCCTCAATCGGCGAAGGCTGACTCTCATGCCCTGCGCACCTGGACCACTACCCGCGCCTTAACCGCAATACCGTTCAGTTAGTGCGCACCGGCGTGTAGGTGGGTGGCCCTGCGGGTT
>NZ_CALLZT010000005.1:0-16618 GCF_937858515.1 uncultured Gordonia sp.
ATGCCGACGTCGCCGCCAGAAGAACACGACCAAACACCCACCAGTACCAACTAGGTAGAAAACCGGTACCAACTACACGGACTACCCGTACCAAGCAGGGCTACGTGCCATCAGCGGACTTGGCCAAGGTCATGCCAGGGCTGGGTCACGCCAGGGCTGCGGGCCTCATCGATTTCCGGGCGTCATCGGGTGGACGCCGAAGTCTCTGGCAACCTGTTCGATCGCGACGGCTGCTCCACTATCACGGTCACCCGGACTACATCGTCACCGAACTCTTGGGGGTAATGCTGAGCACAGCTACATCGTTTTACATCGTTGCTAGATATGGGGTCGTGTTTCACGTGAAACGTGTGATGTCTGCTCATCCATGGAGATTGGTCACGTGACGCCGGCGTACTGTCTAGCGCGGTCATTTGCCTCGTAGCGGTGCAGCTGGATCGTGATCCTCCGTGGCGGTGGTGAGGTGTGTTAGTTGTAGCAGCGGATCGGTGACCACCTCCGTTGGTGGTTCATATCGAGGTCGCATGTCGAGGTCGGTGGTCAGGGTCGGTCGGTATCGATGAGGACTTCGAGTCCAACGTGTTGGTGGCCTTCAGCCCTATTCGTCGGGCTGTCAACGGCGGCTGAAATCTGGCCCCTTTTCGACGGTTGAATTTTGACCCCGGTGTGGTTGTTACTGGTTGTGTTTGGCGAGGTCGCGTCGGTTTTTGGTGCGGTAGGAGTCGCCTGTGATGGTGATGACTTCGGCGTGGTGGACGAGGCGGTCGATCAGGGCTGCGGCGACGATCTCGTCGGCGAACACTTTGCCCCAGCGGCCGAAGGGCATGTTGGAGGTGATCAGGATTGATCCTTGTTCGTAGCGGCTGGCGATGAGTTGGAAGAACAGGTTGGCGGTGTCGGAGTCGAACGGTAGGTACCCGATTTCGTCGACGATGAGCAGTCGGTAGCGGCGTAGTCGTTTGAGTTCGTGTTGCAGTCGTCCGGTGGCGTGGGCCTTGGTCAGGCGGGTGGCCCAGCCGGTGGCGGTGTCGAACAGGACCGGGTAGCTGTTGTGGGTGGCTTTGATACCGAGCGCGATTGCCAGGTGCGCTTTTCCCACCCCTGGTGGTCCGAGAAGGATCACGTTGTGGGGGGTGAAGGTGACGCCGTAGAGGTCGAGGGTGGCGGTGATGTCGACGAACCGGCCGATCGCTGCCGGGTGGACCGAGTAGTCGTTGCCGGCGACCGGCACGCAGTAGTCCCGGGCCAGTCGGCGGCGTTCGTGAATCCCGACCCGGGGCGGGACGGTCGGTAGCGCGGCCATCGCTGCCACATCGGCGGCCAGCAGATCGGACGGGCACCTGCCGATAGCGCGGGCGTTACGTCTGTTGCTGTGCTCGGTGAGCCAACTGCTGATCTGGGTGTTGAAGTCCGCCGGGGACTCGAACCGATGGCCGGGCAGGAACGAGGTTTCGAAGAACCCGTTGTTGCGTTCGACCATGCCCTTGTACTCGGGGTCTCGTGGTGGGTACTCGGGGTCTCGTGGTGGTGCCAGCTCCAGCCTGGTCCCCAGCGTTCCCACGAACGCTGCCGCTTCAGCAGTGGGTTTACCTTTACCTCCGATCGCTGATTCACGGTCCCACACGACCTCTTTCGTGCCTTTTCGTGACCGCACCGACCTGTGAGAGCAGCAACCACATACCGGCCAGGATGTCCCCGGCCAGCCGGGATGGAATCATCATCGCCAGCCGGTACTGTGACTAGGCCAACGTCATCACCAACACCGGCAGCACCGCAGACTGGTTGAGGCCCAACGGGATCGGGTAGTCGGGGAACCACAGATCCCACTGTGAACACTCACCTGGAACACTCACCTGGCTCATAGACCACCCGATCAGCGGGGTCCACACCCCGGAACTCGGGCCGGATCACCCGGACCCGGTCCTTGAGCACCGTCAGTGACCTGGTCCACCCGATCCGCTCAGCGATCACCGTCGCAGGCATTGTCGGATACTCGGCCAACAACGCCCGGATCGACGGCTCGAACACATCCACAGCCGACCCCTTCGCCGCCCGCACATACTTCGGCGGCTCGTCAGCAGCCAACGCCGCCCGGACCGTGTTCCGGGCCACTCCCAGCCGGCGCGCGATCTCCTTGATCGGCACACCCTCACTGCGATGCAAACGGCGGATCTCCGCCCACTGTTCCACTGAAATCATCCTCCTGATCAGACGGGGGTCAAAATTCACCCGTCGTCAGGGGGTCAGTTTTCACGCGTCGTCAACAGGGGTGTACTCGGTCAATACCGCGCCGATGAACGGATGATGGTGTTGCAGCTGGGGAAGATGCCCACCGTGCGGCGCCTGGCCTCCTCGGTTGAGGGGTTTGGTGGGGTTGTTGGACCAGGTTCTCCTCCATGCATCACTGGGCAATGCGGTGAAGGTGAGTATGTCTTCGCGGGGATCGCCGCGGTGTTCGGCGACTTCGGGTGGCTCGAATTCGGTGTCTTCCAGAAGACGGTTGGATTGTTCGTGGACCGCGGCTGGCGGTGGGTTGGTCGTGTGCGTTTGTGCAGCGTCGCCTTAACCGCCGGCCATTGGGCTCTTCGAGCACTCACTCATGAGATTCGCGGAGTTGAGATTCACGGAGTCATGGGTGCGGTACCGCTGCCATACGGCACCGGACTGGTTCACGGCACCGGACTGGTTCGCTTCAATGAGCGCGGCGGGGCGTCTTCTGAGGTCACCACTGAACTTCCGAACGTCACCCAGGCTACGAGCGACCAACTCGGCGAAGAAGGTGTCGGTTCTCTTCCTTGGTGAGTGTCGGCGGTGACGAAGGTGAACAGTCTGGTCCTGTCGAGGCGGCGATGTAGCCGTTGCCAGAGCAGTCATGCCCATTTTGCACCGCAGGCCGACTGCGCTTGGACCTGCATTGATACTCCGACCGGGAAAGTCCTTCGCTAGGCGGGTGACGATGGCACTTCCGAGTCGTTGAGTGATCGACATGCTTCAGAAGAAGCTGCTTGTCGATATGCTGGGCAGCTCTGTCTCATGGGTGGTGGCGGGATCTTATCTGCCGTGTTTCACGTGAAACACGGCAGGTCTTACGGACCGTTGTCGGGGTTGTGGGGCGCCTAAGCTGCTGAACGACTGTTCGCGAGGATGGCACCGAGCAGATCGATGATGGTCTCGCGGGTGGGAAGATCCCGACCGAGTCGTAGGTGCGGCGCAGGATCTGGTGGTTGAGCAGCTCGATTGGGTTGTTCGACCAAATCTGGCCCATACGTCCGTCCTTTGGGAACGCGCCGAAAGCCGGGACCAGGGCCTCGCGGTGTCCATCAGCGTTGATGCCGGTAGCGATCATCGCGACCGCCTTCATCGTCACCGCGTAGGTGCCGACGATTGCGAATGCGAACGGCCTGGCGGTATCGATGCGACGGTGCCTGAACGCGGCGACCTGCTCGTCGGGTTCAGCGGCCATCCGGGAGACCTAGGACTTCGACAGCGAGTCGATGCCACAGAGTCTTGACGAGTTTGTCCATTCGGCAGGTTGAGACTTGGCCAGATAGCGGGCGGCGACTACGCGTGATCAACGCTGATGCGGTGCATTGCCTCGTTCGAGGAGCCGTTCGGGAAGTGTATGAGCCGGACCGGGGCTCCGATGCGGCTACGTCTTGTCCTCCCCTCCCCTACCGGGGTGTACGCATATGCTTGGCCTTTGATCTCGCAACTGGAATGTTGGGCGGGGTTGTCCAGAGTTTGTGTAGGTATCACCAGAAGACTGCAACAGCCGTCACGTCGATGACGGATGACGTCAGTGAGTCTCTCGGCTCATACGTAATTGGCGCTGGAGCCGGATAAGTCCGTGGCGGTAGGTGTGCACACTTGCCGCTGGCGGCATCTGCGCCGACCGAGATCACCGATCCAGAAGCGCCTGATTGTGGCCGGTCCGGGAACCGTGTGCGTCGTACCTCCTCAATATCGTGATCGTGCTGCCGTGCACCGATTACCGGATTGCGATGGGTATGGATGTCGTTTCACGTGAAACAGCGGTAGACGCGTATCTGGTAGCGGGATCCTGAAGACCGGATAGCTCCCGGCAGCTAACCTACGTCCCTTCGGCCGCTACCCGACTATCAGAACGCTACTGCCAAATGCACGTTAGTCATGCAGGACAGTCGGCCGCTTGCACGGTCCTCGGGCCCGACCATCTGGCCAGGTGCTGGTATGAGTGTCGTCCGCCGGCAATTGGGTCCGCCGGCAATTGGGGTCTGTCACGATTGGGGCCCATCACGATCATTGACGCATCGCACCGGTTGGTACCAGGATTCCGGCAGGTTCGTACCGGTGGGGTTGTGGTCGTCAACGTCGGCGTCAGCCGAGGTGCCCGGCGCTGATGAAGAACGGAAGGCTGATGCCGGATCAGCGCACTGGCAGACGCACTTCCCGACCGAGTCACCGTCGACTCCATCGTCGATCGCCGCGCCTCCGCCGCCCGCCGGATCGACCTCGGCGGAGTCGACATGCGCCAAGCCAGTCACGATCAAGCACGCACATCCGAACAATTTCGGGAGTAGCAGTATCGAAGAGTCAGAACGCGGCTACCACCAAACAGCCTAAACAGACTGGCGGTACCAACCGGAGACACGTATCAATCATGCTGACGGTTGGAGCGCCAGCGCTTGGCCATGAGGCAGGCTCGCTACCGAAACCTAGGGGCGCCGACGACGCCGTAGACGTGCTAGGTAAGCCGGCACAGGCAGGAATGGTGCGGATGGGGGTCTCATGCAAGTACTTGCTAGAAACGTCACTGTGACAAGGCATATTCGGGTGGTTGACTGACGAATCGAAGTTCTCGACTGACGATCGATTGGATGCTGACTCTTCAGGCCGAAGTTCGGGAGCACCCGGTATTTGTCAAGGAGGTTTGAAGCCACCGGTAGTTGACAATGTCGGTGTTGTCGGTTTGTGTGGTCAGCTGCAGTGGGACTGGGCGGCTGCTGGTAGATCGCCGGTCGGTGTGGGTGTCTGGTTGAGTTCGGTGGGCTTGTTGATCGAGACCGTTGTGGGTTGGGGTCAGGATCTTCGGTCGACTGCCGACAGGTGCTCTCTGCTGTGGATGGACAGGTCTGTCCCCATGGGGAAGTAGTCACGCAGGCGCCCGTTGGTGTTCTGATTGCTGCCGCGTTGCCACGGCGAGTGTGCGTCGCAGAAGTAGACCAAGGCGCCGAAGGCAGAGGTGATGCCGAGGTGCCGCGCCATCTCGGTTCCCTGATCCCAGGTGATCGACCGGAGTAGGTGCGCGGGAAGGTCGGCCATCCGCTCGATCAAAGCGTGGCGTAGTGTCTTGCTGTCGGCGCTGGGCAGGTGGATCAGTCCGATCGTACGTGTGTGCCGTTCGACGAGTGTACCGATGGCCGATCGGTGGCTGGGACCGACGATCAGATCGTAGTCACGGACGCGCCGCTCGATCGCCTGGCGATGCGCATCGAACGCCCGGTACCCGGTGCGGCCTCGGGCCTGCGTGGGGTTGCGTCGTACTTCGCGGGAGATCGTCGACGGAGCACGGCCGAGCTCGCGGGCGATCGACCCGATACTGTGACCGGCCTGCTTCAGGTCGGTGATGATGATTTGCTCATCCTGTGACAGGTACTGCGGGCTGACCGCTCGGACCGCGAGGCGATCGAGTGCCGGGACGAAGCCGACAGCCTTCCCGTTGCGGTACGTCTTGTAGCCGCGAGACCAGTTCTTGCTCGTGGTTCTCGAAACTTCGACTTCGCGGGCAGCAGCGTTGATGCTCGAGCCTCGTTCTCTCAGATCGATGAACCGGCGGCGTTTGACGGACTGGGGCCGGCGACCAGGCCCCTTCTTTACTCGACGGGACAACACCACTCCTGAATCTACCGGGGGCATGTGTTGCAACGAGGTCTCGAAGCCACCCCGTCGTCAGGGGGTCAGTTTTCACGCGTCGTCAACACGGACCGACGAATCCCGCGCGAGGGTTGCGGGTGCCACCCCTCAGCTGTGGCTTCGTTGTAGGACGTTTCACGGTACTTTGTGCCTGTCTTGCATAGTTTCACGTGAAACGCTGTCGAATGACGACGCCAAGCTGAGTGCGCATTGATAGATGGTCGTGACCGAGATGTTCCATCTGGAGTACACCCGCAATCTCGCGGTCTACGCGGCAGACACCCTCCCCTCCCCTAGCGCTGCGTGGTTTTCGGAAGGAACAACTTCGCGACCGGTTGGCTGGGGTGTTCTGGCTGGGGTGTCGTCGACGGATCCTGCCTCTGC
This sequence comes from uncultured Gordonia sp., assembly GCF_937858515.1. Lineage (NCBI taxonomy): Bacteria > Bacillati > Actinomycetota > Actinomycetes > Mycobacteriales > Gordoniaceae > Gordonia > uncultured Gordonia sp. Next base: position 6,277 of record NZ_CALLZT010000005.1, read on the forward strand.
TCGCGTTTGCAGCTGCCCAGGAGCGGACATGGAAGCTGCCCGCTGATGATCATGTCGGGATGCCCGGTGGCGGACATGAATCTGCCGGTGGTGGGGTGAATCAGAGTGCGGGCATGTGGGGACGGTATCGAGGAGGCACCCGGGTCCCAGACGTCGAAGGTCTTGATGGCTTCTGGTCCTCGTTGTCGAGTGTTCCTCGGAGGTGGTGCGGTGGGCGGGGTCATCGAGGTGGTTGGTGGCCAGGATCGAGTCGAGGTCGCCGGTTGCGGACCAGCCGTGAAACGGCGGCATATCCCAGCGCACGGTCCACGTTGGTCATGTTGTGGTCGATTGGTTGTGTAGGGCGGCCACGTCGGTGGAGTGTGCCGTCTTCTGGTCCATGCGTTCAGTGTCGGTGGTGGCCTTCTTTAGCCACAGGTGCGGTCCTTCGCCCTCCAGTGCCAGGGACTGGCTTTCGGCGTCGTGCGGGCGTGGATGCGTGCGGATGCGGTAGTCGGGAACGGTGCTCGGCGGCATCGATGTGGGTGATCGACTTTTCGCATGCCGCTTCGAAGTGGGCAATAGCCGAACACACTCGGGGCCCACTTGACCCACCTCATGACCACACATGAACGCGCTTGTGACCGTCGATGGGCCGTCCTATATGTCCGCCGACATCTCGCCTACGTCGGGACACTTGCGTTGCGGCAATGACCGGTCTGGACAACGACCGACCTGCCGGTCCATCATCGCTGAGTTGATCGCAAGTTTCACGTGAAACGAAGATGGGCGTCACGGCTGCGATGCCGGACAACTGTGCTTCGTGACATCGGCCTGGTCCCGCGGTGATACCGAGTGCTTGAACGCTGTCGTCAAACGGACAGAGGACGACCGGTATCGTGACCACTCCCCTCCCCCGGTCCCGCCTCGCCGACCGAGCTGCTGACGTCGTCCGCGTCGAACGGCCCGTAGCGAGCCGAGCCAGAATGCGGTCAGCCGGATCAATCGAACCAGACGCATGATCCAGATGCGTGACGCGTGTTCTGTGTGCCGTCGTCAGGGTAGGTAGCGTCGAGGGAATGTCTCTTCCTCGTGCTTCGTACGGTGCCGGTGCGTTGTGATGCAGGTCGTTGTCGTCCTTGCTGCCTGTACAGCGGATCCGACGACCATTGCGCATAGGGACGGACAGATGGGTCTAGTGGTCATACAGACAGATATTTGAGCCTGGGTCGGGCCGCAGAGTAGCTGTTCTGTCCGCACGACTCCGAGGATTGGCTCTCGGCCGGACTGGCGCCTGGTAGCGGTTGACGGCCTAGTTCGTCGTTCTGAGTGGTTCATGGCGGGGACGTCAGTGCAGTCCTTGGTAGTCCCTTGGTAATCGAGCTCGAGGATCTCCGCACCAGTGAAGATCCCGGTAGGAATTGACGTCGCGATCACGGCACCTTCGACCGGTGTGTGCCAGTCTGGTGGTGCAATCGGGTGGCGTGAATTGTGGGGTCACCGGGTCGATCGGCAGGTTCACCTCGGTCGCCACGGTTTCACGTGAAACGGTGAAATCGTGCGCCGGCTTGAAGATGATAGCGACATCATTCCGGTGCTTCTTGAACTCCTCCGGCCGCAGAGTCGGCCCGGGCATCTGCTGTGAATTGCGAGAAGAGCGAGACAAGGGGTGCCCTTTCCCCACGTTTGCCCAGCAGGATTTGTGGATAGCGCGGCGATTCATGCACACCTCGCCGCGGGATTGGTAAGTCGGCGGTCAAGGGCGCAAAATGGAGGGAGTGTGCCGGGGGTTCGGCACAAATTCCCCATCGGGTTAAGGAGTCCAAGCGTGGTCGGTCAAGACCCGGGTGTTTCACGTGAAACCACGTCGCGAGAAGGCTTTGCCAGACAGTCCCTCGACGACACACCGATCGCCAAGGCGGCTGAGCGTGCGAGTCGCGTTCTGACTCCCGGTGCGTCCGGTCTGCTGCCGAGGCCACCGCACCGGCGCGTCATCACGGTCGCCAATCAAAAGGGTGGTGTTGGTAAGACGACGACGACGGTCAATATGGCCGCCGGACTCGCTCTGCATGGAATCAGGGTGCTGGTCGTCGATCTCGATCCGCAGGGCAACGCGAGTACTGCGCTCGGCATCGACCACCGTGCCGCAAACATCGAGTCGGTGTACGAGCTTCTACTCGGCGAGACGACCCTCACCGAGGCTGCCCAGAAGTGTCCGTCGCAAGAGAATCTCTACTGCATCCCTGCCACGCTGGACTTGGCCGGTGCGGAGATAGAACTTGTGTCGCTGGTTGCTCGCGAGAATCGTCTGCGCAGCGCCCTGGACAGTAGCCAGCTCGACGCACTCGGGATCGATTACGTGTTCATCGATTGCCCGCCATCTCTCGGCTTGCTGACAGTCAACGCCATGGTCGCGGCCGACGAGGTACTGATCCCGATTCAGTGTGAGTACTACGCACTCGAAGGTGTGGGCCAGTTGCTGCGCAACATCGAGCTCGTGCAGGCGCACCTCAATCGCCGACTGCATGTATCCACCATCCTCCTCACCATGTACGACGGCCGCACAAAGCTGGCCGATCAGGTCGCCGAGGAGGTGCGCCGGCATTTCGGCAGCAAGGTTCTCAACACGATCATTCCGCGGAGTGTGAAGGTGTCCGAGGCACCCGGGTACGGGATGACGATCATCGAGTACGACCCGGGGTCACGTGGCTCGATGAGCTATCTCGATGCCTCCCGCGAGTTCGCGCAGCGAGCCGTCGCAAGTACCGGTCCACGCTGAACTTGTCGGGGACGATCAGTTGCGAACCTGTCGCAGTAGTCATGTCGGCACACCTGATCAGTCCTGGGATACCTGCGGTTGTTGAACCGTCCATGCAGCATCATGGAATAGTTCGGGATGACGGTTTGCGATGCCTCGTCACACCGTCGTTTCGATCACTTTCCCACCACACCAGATTTCGCCTACACCAGATAGCGGAGGATCACCGATGAGCCGTGACACATCGACCCGGCGAGGCGGACTTGGCCGAGGGCTCGCGGCTCTGATCCCGACAGGGCCGCCGGAGGAGGACACAGCGTCGAAGGGGCCGAGTCTGGGTACTGCTGCGGCCGACGTCATCATCGGCCGCGGTCCGGAGCCGACTTCAACCGAATCCGCATCCAGGGATGTGGCGTCCGAGAACGGTGACCAGCAGGCCCCCTCCCCTACCTCGGAGGGAAAGGCGAAGTCCGACAAGCACCAAAAGGGCGACAAGAGCAAGCACGACAAGAAGGGCCAGTCCGTCGGCGCGTCGGCGAGAGATGTGGACGACGCGGCGCCCACGGACGCGTTCGCTGCAAGCTATCGTGAGCTGCGGCCGTCGGAGATCCAGCCCAATCCGCATCAGCCGCGATCGGTGTTCGACGAGGATGCGATGGCCGAACTCGTGCACTCCATCACGGAGTTCGGGCTCATGCAGCCAATTGTCGTCCGCAAGCTGGATGAACCGACCGACGACGGTGTCACCTATCAGTTGGTGATGGGTGAACGTCGCTGGCGGGCGAGTAAGGTGGCCGGGCTCGAACTGATCCCGGCGATCGTCCGAGAGACCGCCGATAGCGACATGCTTCGGGATGCGCTGCTGGAGAACATCCACCGAGCACAGCTCAATCCGCTCGAAGAGGCGGCTGCGTATCAGCAGCTTCTCGAAGAGTTCGAGGTGACGCACGAGGAGCTCGCCCGTCGGATCGGCCGTTCACGGCCGGTGATCAGCAACATGATCAGGCTCCTTAAACTGCCGGTTCCGGTTCAGCGACGAGTGGCCGCCGGCGTGCTGTCGGCAGGCCATGCGCGTGCGTTGCTGTCGCTGGAGGCCGGTGCCGACGCTCAGGAGGCGCTCGCGGCGCGCATCGTCGCCGAGGGATTGTCGGTTCGTGCCACAGAAGAGGCTGTGATGCTCGCCAATCGGGACGGTACTCCCGCTACGCCTCCTGTGCGCCGTAAGCCTATGCAGATGCCGGGTTTGCAGGACCTCGCCGAGCGGCTGTCTGATCGGCTGGATACGCGGGTGACGGTTAGCCTGGGTAAGAAGAAAGGCCGGATCGTCGTCGAGTTCGGGTCAGTGGACGACCTCGAGAGGATCATGGGAGTGATCGATCAGGGATGACGCTCGTACCGGCGGAGACTTCGTATGTGTGGCCTTCTGACGTCCGTATGAGCGGGTTCAAGGGTTAACGATAGAAACGTCACTGTGACGTAGAGGGGTGCAGAAGGGTGGAGGCGAATTGATGGTGAAACCAAAGACACTGGGAATAGCCAAGATTCGTGATATCCGGGGCATCGGTGCTGACGAGAGTGCTGTTCGATGGCAGTGACCGTATCAAGTCTGGACCTTGAGATGTTCGAGCGCCTACCCAAGCATTCACGGCAGTGTGTCTTCTGGGAGGTCGAGCCTGCAACACCCGCCCCCATCGAGGGATTCCGCAGCGAGTTCGACAAGGAGGCGTGGATCTCCGGATTGCTCCTGGAGTGGGGCACGTGCGGACAGCTGGCCACCGAATCGACCACAGGACACGTCGTCGGTGCCGCCTTCTACGCACCGCCGGGACGGGTGCCACGGTCACACCACTTTCCCACCTCCCCGGTGAGTGCCGACGCGGTTCTGCTCACAGCTATCCGTACCGAACCGGGATTCGAGGACAGCGCACTGGGTCTGTTGGATTCGGTGATCACCGATCTCATCAGGCGCGGTGTGCGGGCAATCGAAGCATTCGGCATTGTCCGGTCTGCCGACGAATCTGCGTTGTCGGACTCCGGGTTCACGGCTGGTCAGGCCGGCACGGTACAAGGCCGACAGACGCCGGTCCGCCGTCCGCCGTCCGTGACGTCGATTCCGTCGGATATCGCCGAGTGGACCGAGGAAACGATCGCCGAGGTCGCCAGGGAGATTCTCGATGCTCCTGTGCTGCCAGATGATCCGATCGTCTTGAGAAACGATCCCGTGTTGCCGGGAGTCGGCGAATACTGTGCGGAATGCATTATTGACGCAGATTTCTTGAAAGACAACGGATTTGACGTTGTCGCATCCGATCCCAAGTTTCCGCGGTTGCGACTTGAGCTCGACGAAGGCCTCAGTTGGAAGGCCGAGGTGGAGAGCGCGTTGGAGAAGCTGGTGATGAAGGCCGCGGTCGATCTGTCGATGCGTCAGGGTGCGGAGGTCGGCGCGGGGGTGACCGGATTCCGTTGTCGCGGTTGATAATTGGGTGAAAGGGACAGTGTTGTTCTACGGGGTTTCGAGGCTCATCGCCTAGGGGCTCTTCGTACCTCAACCGGTGGGGTGGGGTACGCGGTGTTAGTAGTTGGTTCCCTCGGCCGCGAGGAGATCGGCGAAGGTGTAAGTACCTGTCGGTTGATCATTCTCGCCGAGTAGATATACGCGTTTGACGGCCACGAGAATGGCCTCGGCGATGGTGTCGCGAGACTGCGGATCGCTCAGTACCGCCGCATCGGCGCTGTTGGTGATGTAGCCGATCTCGATCAATGCGGCCGGCATCTTGGTGAGCCGCAACAGTTCCCACGTGCGTTCATGAGTACGGCAGTCCATGAGATCGGTGCGGGCCACTATTTCACGCTGAATGAACTGCGCTAATTCTCGTCCGATGGTGGAAAAAGAACCGTGCGAATTGCCGAAATAGAATGTGGTGACGCCGTGAGCTCGTTCATTCGGATAGTGGGCGCACCGCAAAGAAATGGTGAGGTCGACACCCACCTGATTGGCGACCTTGGCCCGATCCTCGTCGGTGGGTGTGCCATGACCGTCGTGGGAGAGGTATGTCTCCATTCCGGCCGCGGCCATGCGCCGTTCGAGGCGGGAAGCCAAGTCCCACAGGATCTGTGACTCGAGATCGGCCATCGCGCCGGTGGAGAACTCATGCGTGCCGCCCGACCCCGGGTCGATGAGGACCCGCTTACCCGAGAGCTGCGGGCCCGAACTCCGCACGTGCTCCTCCTGCCGGATCGCATACGGGGATCCGCCGGTGACACGGCTGCCGAGACGCTGGAGTGAAACCAGTGTCGACGGTCCACAGATTCCGTCGGAAGCCAGGCCGTACTCACTCTGATACAGACACAAAGCGTTGTGGGTGGTCTCACCGAACGTTCCGTCGACCAGACCGGTGTAGTAGCCCAGGTTTTGTAGCTGTGATTGCAGGGTCGCCACATCGTCGCCGGCCATCGGCGCCGACAGGCGATACAACAGAACGCGGGCACCGAACTTGTATGACGACTCGCGCAGTACCCGATAGGTGGCCGGTCCGACGACACCGTCGACTATCAGTCCGCGTTCCTGCTGGAAAGCGCGCACCGCATGGTCGCATGCATCATCGAAGATGCCTGTGTCTTCAGATCCGACTGCGGGGAGAAGTCCACGACCGGCGAGGATCGACCTGATTTCGGAAACGCCCGAGCCCTCGTCACCACGCCGGTAGATCCGCATCGAGCGCTCCTTGCTGCCGTCCGGGCCCACCCCGTGCACAACTCACACCCCGTGTATGAGCGCTGGGCCGATCTGCATTGTCTCAGATTGTCCCAGGTGGTGGCGGCGCCGCCAATTCTAGCAGCGGGTGAAAATCACCGGACTGTCCGAGAACCGGCGAGTCGGTGCGAACAGTCCGGTGACCTGGCAGTCCGGTGAGCCGGCGATCAGGAGCCGACGACGCCGTCGAGCTCGCGCAGGAGCGCAGCCTTGCCCTTGGCGCCGACGATGGTCTTGGTCGGTTTGCCGTCCTGGAACAGGATCATCGTCGGGATGGACATGATCTGGAAGTCACGTGCGACAGCCGGGCTGGCGTCGACGTCGAGCTTGGCGATGGTCAGCTTGTCGGCGTGATCACCGGCGATCTCCTCGAGAACCGGCGCGACCATTTTGCACGGGCCGCACCAGGTGGCCCAGAAGTCCACCAGGACGGGTTTGTCGGACTGCAGCACCTCGGCGGCGAAGGTGTCGTCGGTGACGGTGATCGTGTTGGCGCCCATGTGGGCCTCCTCTGGATTGGGTGATCTGGGGTTGGGATGAGAGGTTTCGGGGGTATCCGGCTCAGACGCCGACGGCGGCAGCGGCCACCGGATCGGTGTCCTGGAGTGCTGTGTCCTCGAGTGAGGTGTGGTCCTCAAGTGAGGTGTGCTGATCGGCAAGCCAGCGTTCGGTGTCGATGGCGGCCGCGCAACCACTGCCGGCAGCGGTGATCGCCTGCCGGTAGGTGTGGTCGACGAGGTCGCCGCAGGCGAACACGCCGGGCAGCGAGGTGTGGGTGCTGCGGCCCTGTACCTGCACATATCCCTCATCGTCGAGGTCGACCTGGCCGCGGACGAGTTCGCTACGCGGGTCGTGGCCGATGGCGACGAACATGCCGGTCACGTCCAGGGTGCTGGTCGCTCCGGTCACGGTGTCGATGAGCTCGAGGCCGGTGACGGAGCTCTCGCCCAACACCTTGCCGACGGTGGCATTGGTGACGAAGCGGATCTTCTCGTTGGCACGGGCGCGTTCGAGCATGATCTTGGACGAGCGGAACTCCTCGCGGCGGTGGATGAGGGTGACGCTGCGCGCGAACTTGGTGAGGAAGGTGGCCTCCTCCATCGCCGAGTCGCCGCCGCCGATGACCGCGATGTCCTGATCCTTGAAGAAGAACCCGTCGCAGGTGGCGCAGGATGACACACCGCGGCCCAGCAGTTCCTGCTCGCCGGGGACGCCGAGGTAGCGTGCGGCCGCCCCCATGGCGAGGATGACGGCGCGGGCGCGATGCACATCGCCGGCCACCTCGACCTCCTTGACCGGCCCGTCGAGCCGGAGTGCGTCGACATCTTCCATACGCAGGTCGGCGCCGAAGCGCAGCGCCTGCTCACGCATCTCGTCCATCAGGTCGGGTCCCTGGATACCCTCGCGGAAACCCGGATAGTTCTCCACCTCTGTGGTGGTCATCAGCGCGCCGCCGAACTGGGTGCCCTCGAACAGCACCGGCGACATCTCGGCACGGGCCGCGTAGACGGCCGCCGTGTACCCGGCGGGTCCGGACCCGACGATTATCACGTCGTGGATCGGGGCGTCGCTGGTGTGTTCGGTGTCGGTGTTGGTCATCAATTCCTCCGTGCTGCGGTGTGCTGCCCAGGCTTCTACCACCGGGACGGCTATCCGCCGGTTCCGGCTCGTACAACGTAAGCGTATGCGGTCATGTTCCCTGCGGCCGGATGCACTCATCCCCCGACCCGTGACGCGGTCACCCGCCGATGGTCGTTTCGGCGATGGTGGCGGGGTTGCCGGGACCGCACTCCGGGCCGACGACCAGGGCGGTGAAACGGCCCGTCATGCCGGTGGTGACGAGGATGACGACGACGTCGCGTCCACGCAGGCGCACGGGCGCGGATCCGGCGATGGGCACGTCGTCGGCGATGCCGTGGGCTCGCGTGCATCCGCGCCGGCCGGCGTCGTCGGGGAAGGCCGGTGTTCGTGAGCCGAGCGCGGTCAGCAGGGCGGCGCGTTCGGCCGGTGACAGGGCAATCAGGGTGCCTTGCGGTGGATCGGTGGCCGGCTCGGAGCCGGCTGTCAACGCCGCGACCGTGATCCCTCCCGCGGCGACTGCCGCGATCGACGCTGCGGCGATGATCAGCTTGCCACGGCGCGGCCGCCGCGCGATGTCGACGACATTGTTGGGCACCTTGTGGTCGGGCGGATCGGCATTGTTCGGTGCACTGGCGGGTTCCCGCCGCGCGGACAGACCGGCCAGGGTGGTTCGTGACCTGGCGAGGACCTCGTCGGGCACTTCCTCCGGCGCCACCGGCCAGGCCGCGAGGTCGGCGACCGTACGATCGAGCGCCGCCAGGACAGCCCTGGCGTCGTCGTCGAGATGTGTGCGGATGTGTGCGGCCGTGGCCTCGTCGACGATGCCCGCGTGCAGGTCGGCAAGCAACTCGACGGGGTAGGCGGGCATGGGTCTGGCGCTGGGGTCAGGTGGGTTGGGGTGCTCGTGCATCGACGATCCCTCCTACGTCCATGTCGGGGTCCACGAGATGGCCGAGGAGCCGGGCGAGCCGGGCCCGGGCGCGTGAACTGCGGCTCTTGATGGTGCCGACGGGCAGATCGAGGCGCCGGGCGACCTCGGCGAGGGGGAGTCCCTCGACATCGATGGCGATGATGACGGCGCGCTGCTCGTCGGTGAGTTGGTGCAGGGCATCACCGATCGACAGGGACAGATCGACACCGGCCATGTGGTCGGAGGGGTCGGCAAACGGTGCGGTTTCCGGGTCGGCAATGGGGATGATCCGGTGAAGTTTGTTGCGCCGCAATCGATCCAGTGAACAATTGACGACGATACGGTGCAGCCAACCGCCTGCCGAGCCCTCACCGCGGAATTGGTCGGCAGTTTGGTAGGCACTGATGAGGGCCTCCTGCAAGGCATCTGCCGCGTCGTGCGGGTTACCGCAGGTGCGGACGGCGACCGCCCACAGATGACTGTGGTGACGTTCGATGAGCGCGGTGAACGCATCCGGATCACCGGCCACGTGCGCGTACAGCAGTTCTTCATCTCCGGTCACTTGCACCCTTCCCCCGCTCCCTGTTCAGAGCTTAGTGCACCCGGTGATATGTAAACCGTTGGTGCAGCCCACCATCCACAGTTGTGGGCAACTCTGTGGATAGCTTCGTGCGCAAGGGGTCCCCCGAATCCGGTAGCGCTGCTGCGAATCGGGCTCAAACTCGCTGGATAGCTTGGGCCGCAGCAGATTCCGGAGATACAAAAAGACCCGGCCGCAGTGGGCCGGGTCTGGGGAGAAACTGGATACGAAAGGCGCTACCCCGTCATCGAGATCTGGGAGATGGTTGCCTGGTACCCGCCGTCGGGGCTCGGCGGCAACGATTTGATCCAGACCAGCACGTGGCTGGTCGGTGCCGCGCCGGTGATCGGGATGGTCGTCGTGCGGTCGGCGACGCGGACCGTCGCGAGTTCGCGGGTGTTGTCCAGCCCGCCCGGCGTCGCCGATGCGGACGAACGTACCGACACATCGAACCCGGGTGTGCTGGTGCGGATCGTGACCGACTTGACCGCCTGCGGTTTGTTCAGCGCGAACATCAGCCCCATACCGGTCTTGAGTCCACCGAAGGCCGGACTGCCCTGGTAGTTGTCGGTCTGCCACGGCGGCGCCGCGCCGCTGATCACGTTCGGCAGGTAGACCGTGCCGTCGGCGGGTTGCCCGGAGTAGTCGGCGAGCGTCACCGACCGCAGACCGATCGGTCCGGCCGGGGTGGGGGCGGCCGCCGGCCGAGCCGCGTTCGCAGGCGTGGCGGGGGGGGCGGGGGGGGGCGGGGTCGCGCGGGGGGCGGGCGCCCCGCCCCCG
>NZ_CALLZT010000006.1:0-18054 GCF_937858515.1 uncultured Gordonia sp.
CTCGGCCCAACGGGGGGGGCTCCGGGCCGGAGAGGCCACCGCCGTTCCGGCCCGCCGCCCCGGGGGCCCCCCCCCCCCCCGCCCCGCCCCCCCCCCCCCCCGCCGCCCCCCCCCCCCCCCCCCCCGCCGCGCCATCCCGCTTCCCACCCGCCGCGCCATCCCGCTTCCCACCCGCCGCCCGCTGGACCATCGTGTTCGTCGTGGTGATGGTCGCCCTAGTGGTGGCCATCTGGCCCCGCGGCGGCGACTCCGGGATCTCCGACGACCCGACGACGACCGTGGGCACACAGACCAGCGTCGCCGTCGAGCCCGGTGAACTGGCCGGAGCACGTACCGAAGCCGCCCTTGCCGACTGCCCGGAACCCGCCGCCGCCCCGGGCCCCGATGCCGCGCTCGCCGGGATCACCGCCGAATGCCTCGGCACCGGTAGGGCGTACAACCTCGGTGACGGCACCGCGGGCACCCCGCTGCTGGTCAACATGTGGGCCACCTGGTGCTATCCGTGCAGGCAGGAACTGCCGATCCTCGCCGACTACGCCGCCCGCGCCGGTGACAAGCTCAACGTGCTCACCGTGCACGCCAAAGAAGGCGCGGGCAACCCGTACCTCGTGCTCAAGTTCCTCACCGAAGTCGGTGTGCGCCTACCGGCCACCCTCGACACCGACGGCAAGATCGCCGCCGCACTGCGCGCCCCCCGGGTCTTCCCGTCGACGATCCTGATCCGTGCCGACGGCACCGTCGCCAGGGTTCTGCCGCAGGTTTTCCACAACACCGACGACATCGCCGGTGCCGTACGCACCCACCTGGGGGTGGAAACGTGAGCACGACCCCGTCCGACGACACCCGCCACGGCCCCACGGTGCCGCAGGCACAGATCCCACCGTGGCTGCATGCCCTCACCGACGACGTCACCGCGGTCACCGCCAGCGTCCTCGGCCGCGGCGGCGACCGCACGCGCTGGATGTCGATGATCCAGCGGAACAAACGCACCGCGGCCGTCCTCATCCTGTTCGCCGGATCGTGGGATGCCGACCCCACCGCCCACGGTGGACTGCCCGCCGACGTCGACGTGCTGCTCACCCAGCGCGCGCCCACCCTGCGCCAGCACAGCGGCCAGGTCGCGTTCCCCGGCGGCAGCTTCGACCCGGGCGACGATTTTCCCGTCGGCACCGCGTTGCGCGAGGCCAACGAGGAAACCGGTCTCGTGGCCGGCGGCGTCGACATCCTGGCCAACCTGATGCCGTTCCCCGTCCCCGCCTCCGGCTTCGAGGTCACCCCGGTGATAGGGCACTGGCGCGAGCCAGGACCCGTCGGCGTCGTCGACCCCGGCGAAACCGCCCGCGTCACCCGCGTCAACATGCGGGAACTGCTGCACCCCGACAACCGTTTCCAGGTACAACGGTCCATCCTCGGAGGCAGCGTGTACAAAGGTCCGGCCTTCTTCATCGACGGCATGCTCGTCTGGGGATTCACCGGTGGCCTGATCGCCGCGATCGCCGAGGTGTCCGGCTGGGAGATCCCGTGGGACCGCGACGACGTCCGGCCCCTCGACGAGGCCATCGCCCTCGCCGAAACCCCCCAATCGAACTGGGTCCACCCCAATTCGGTTCACCCGAATTCAGTTCAGCACGGCGAGGAGCCCACAACATGACAGGCTCGGCCTGGGTCGACCTCATCGTGATCGGTGTCGCGATTCTCGTCGGAATCAGCGGCTACCGGCAGGGCGCCATCGCATCGGCGCTCGCATTCATCGGCGTGATCGCGGGCGCCGTCGCCGGAATCCTGCTCGCTCCCAAGCTGATGGAATTGGTCGACTCCCGGGAGGCACGTCTGTTCATCGGGATCGCGATCCTGGTGGTCCTCGTCATCTCCGGTCAGGCCGCCGGCCTGATCCTCGGCCGCGCCGCCCGGGGTGGAATGCGTTCCCGGGCCGTACGCACCGTCGACAGCGTCATCGGAACGCTACTGCAGATCATCGCCGTCATCATCGCCGCCTGGTTGCTCGCGATCCCGATCTCCAACTCCGGTCCGCCCAAGGTTGCCACGGCCGTCCGGGACTCCGCGGTCCTCGGCGCCGTCGACGACCTGGCCCCCCAATGGCTGCGCGACCTGCCCAACGATTTCAGCGCTCTGCTCGACAACTCCGGCCTGCCCGAGGTCATCGGACCGTTCGGGCGGGCGCCGGTGACCAGCGTCGCACCCCCCGACGAGACGCTCGCCGGGGGACAGGTGGTCAGCCGGGCACGGGCCGGCACCGTCAAGATCGTCGGCATCGCACCCAGCTGCCGGCAAGAACTCGAAGGCAGCGGATTCGTCGTCTCACCCGAACGTGTCATGACCAACGCGCACGTCGTCGCGGGCACCCGCCGGCTCACCGTCGAATCCGAATCCGGCGAACAGCTCACCGCCCGCGTCGTGTTGTTCGACTACAACAACGACGTCGCCGTCCTCGACGTACCCGGCCTCACCGCGCCTGCCCTTGCCTTCGCAGACAAGCAGGCACGCACCGGCGACGACGCCATCTCGCTGGGCTTCCCCGGCGGCGGCCCGTTCACCGCGACCCCGGTCCGGGTCCGCAACGTGATCCGGTTGTCGGGACCCAATATCTACAGCTCACAGCAGGTGCGACGCGAGGTGTACACCGTCCGCGGGCAGATCCGGCAGGGCAACTCGGGCGGGCCACTGATCAACAGCGCCGGCGAGGTTCTCGGCGTCGTCTTCGGTGCCTCCGAGGACCCCGCCGACGAAACCGGTTTCGTTCTCACCGCCGACCAGGTCAACGACAACCTGGAAACCTCGGCCAACCGCTCGGCGAGGGTCAGCACGCGCAGCTGCATCGGCGACTGATCACCGCGATCAGTTGCCGATGAAGTTCAGCAGTTGCCGGGTGACGGCCTCGGGTTGTTCCTGGTGGGCAAAGTGACCGCTGCCGGGGATCACGACGTACTCGAAACGAGCGGCGTACCGGTTCGAGCGGGTGAGTGGGCGTTCGAAGATGTATGGGTCGTCGGCGCCGCGCAGCGCGAGCACCGGGACCGTGAGTCGTCGATTCATCAGTTTCATGAACTTGGCGCCGTCGGGACGGAACTGTGACCGGTACGCCCAGCGGCGGTATTCCAGGCTGGAGTGGGCCACGTACGGGATCTGCATCGCAGCCCTGTTTCGGGTGACGGTGTCGGCGAAATCGGCGGTCTGCTGCCAGCGCGGCGACGACAGCCGCCGGAAGTACTGGTCGACGAACCGGGCGTCGTGATGGACGAGCCGGCGCTCGCCGAGCCGCGGCAACTGGTTGTGCAGAAACCCGGACAGGAACGCCGAACGCTGCAGCCGATGGAGCAGCACGTCGCGGCGCAACGCCCGCGGATGCGGCGAGGCGAGCACCGCGATCCGGTCGACGACCCGCGGATGCAGCGTGGCCGTCGCCCAGCACACGAGTCCGCCGTCGGCGTTCCCGACGAGGGTGGCGGTGCGGTGCCCGAGTGAGCGGACCAGACCGTTGGTGTCGCCGGCGAGGGTCCAGCCGTCGTAGCCGCGGGGCGGCTTGTCGCTGTCGCCGTAACCGCGCAGGTCGACGGCCACCGCGCGATAACCGGCGTCCGTCAGGGCCTGCAGCTGATATCGCCAGCCCCACCAGAACTCGGTGTACCCGTGTAGCAGCAGCACCAGCGGCCGATCCGGCGACCCCGACGGCTCACATTCGACTGCGTGAAACTTCAGGCCGTTGGCGCGTACGTCGAAGTGGTGCCAGGCGCGGTCGTGCCAGGGTCCGGGGAAGCGGACGCTGGAGGGATCCGGCGCTGCGGCCAAGATCAGCGCCGCGGGTCGTGCGCGGCCGGTATCGGCGGATAGCCGTTCCGGGTGCCGACCGCCGGAACGTCGTCCTTGCCGGGGATGGCGCGCGGCAGCACCGCCTGCACCTCCTTGACCGATTCGATCGTCTTCGCCGGTCCGCGGACCTTACGGAAGATGATGTACCCGACGAGGGCCGACACGATCGTGATGGTCAGCAGGATCAGGAAGACGATCAGCCATGCCAGCCACGGCGAGAGCCAGATGTCGAGCAACACGGCGAGAAAGAAGAAGAAGAACAGGCTGGTGTACAGCGCCATCACACCGGCGACGGCGAACAGGCCGGTGCCGGCGCCCGCCTTCTTGCCCGCATCCACCAGTTCGGCCTTGGCGAGGGCGATCTCGGCGCGGAACAGCGTCGACACGCTGGCGGTCGCGTCCTTGACCAGGTTCCCGATACTGGGTTCGCCGTCCTTGCCGACGTTCGCATCCCGCAGCGGGATCGACGGGACGGTCTGGTTGCCGGGCGGCACGGGTCGGCTCACTACATCCTCCGTAGATCGGGTATGGGGTTATGTTGCCATGCTTTGACTGCTTTACCACGACGCAGCGCCACCGGGATCGTTTACCGGTGGCGCTGCGTCGTGATCATCGGGTTGTCATGCTCAGGACTTACGGCTGCGGATCGCCTCGAAGACGGACGGATCGACGAGTGTCGACGTGTCGCCCAGTTCGCGGCCTTCGGCCACGTCCTTGAGCAGACGGCGCATGATCTTGCCCGACCGCGTCTTCGGAAGCTCGGGAACGACGTTGATCTCGCGCGGCTTGGCGATGGGCGAGATCTCGATCGACACCTGCTGACGCAGCTCGGCGATCAGCTGTTCGCCGGTGTTCTCCACTCCTTCGCGCAGGATGACGAACGCGACGATGCCCTGCCCGGTGGTCTCGTCTGCGGCGCCGATGACCGCGGCCTCGGCCACCCCCGAATGCCCGACCAGCGCCGACTCGACCTCGGAGGTGGAGATGCGGTGTCCGGACACGTTCATCACGTCGTCGACGCGGCCGAGCACCCAGAGGGCGTGGTCGTCGTCGTAGCGGGCGCCGTCACCGGCGAAGTACCAGCCCTGCTCGGCGAACCGCGACCAATAGGTCTCCTTGAAGCGGACCGGGTCGCCCCAGATGCCGCGCAGCATCGCCGGCCACGGCTTGTCGAGCACCAGATAGCCCTGCTCGCCGGCACCGACGGGATTGCCGTTGTCGTCGACGATGTTGGCGCTGATACCGGGCAGCGGTGCCATCGCCGAACCCGGCTTGGTGGCCGTGACGCCGGGCAGCGGCGAGATCATGATGCCGCCGGTCTCCGTCTGCCACCAGGTGTCGACGATCGGTGCCTTGCCGCCGCCGATGACCTCGCGGAACCAGCGCCACGCCTCCGGGTTGATCGGTTCGCCGACGCTGCCGAGCAGCCGCACGCTCGACAGATCGTGGGCGTCGGGGATCGCCCGGCCCCACTTCATGAACGTGCGGATCAGGGTGGGGGCGATGTAGTAGATGGTCACCCCGTACTTCTCGATGACCTGGAAATGCCGGTGCTCGTCGGGCGAGTTGGGGGTGCCCTCGTAGATGATCTCGGTGGCACCGTTGGACAGCGGGCCATACACGAGGTAGGTGTGGCCGGTCACCCAGCCGATGTCCGCGCCGCACCAGAAGACGTCGCGGCCCTCCTTGTGGTCGAACACGTAGTGGAAGGTGTAGCTGGCCTGCGTCAGGTAGCCGCCCGAGGTGTGCACGATGCCCTTGGGCTTGCCGGTGGTGCCCGAGGTGTACAGCAGGAACAGCGGATGTTCGGAGTCGAAGGCCTCCGGCTCGTGCGTGTCGGACTGCTCGTCGACGGTGTCCTCCCACCACACGTCGCGGCCCTCCACCCAGTTCAGGTCCGGATCGTGGTTGGTGCGGCGCACCACCAGCACCTTCTCCACCGACTTGGCGGCGCTGTCGCCGGTGCCGAGGGCCTCGTCGACGGCCTCCTTCAGCGGGGCGGGCTTGCCGCGCCGGTACTGGCCGTCGGTGGTGATGACCAGTTTGGCCTCGGCATCGTCGACGCGCGAACGCAGCGCACCGGCCGAGAATCCGGCGAACACCACCGAATGCGTCAGGCCGAGCCGGGCACACGCCAGCATCGAGATGATCGCCTCGGGAACCATCGGCATGTAGATGGCGACGCGGTCGCCGGCGACGAGGCCGATCGCGGAGAAGTAGTTGGCGGCCTTGGACACCTCGGTCAGCAACTGCGCGTAGGTGATGTCGCGGCTGTCGCCGGGCTCACCGACCCAGTGGATCGCGACCCGATCACCCTTGCCTGCGGCGACATGCCGGTCGACGCAGTTGTAGGACACATTCAGCTTGCCGCCGACGAACCAGCTGGCGACCGGCGCCCCGCTCCAGTCGAGGACCTCGTCGAAGTCGGTGGCCCAGTCGAGACGACGAGCCTGCTCGGCCCAGAACGCGAGCCTGTCGGCCTCGGCCCGATCGTAGAGTTCGGCGCCCGCATTGGCCTGCGCGGCGAACTCCTCCGACGGCGGGAAGCTCTCGACGGGGTGGGCGGAAGTGGAAGTCATCTTCTCCGGGCCTTTCTCTTCGGTGAGTCTCTACGGGCTTGTCTGCGACCGGCAAACCTTGGGGTATGGGTCGTGTCCATGATCGAGGGTCTCCCGATCATGTCCGGGCTGCGCGCGGCGAGGGACGCCACACGTTCATGCGTGATTGTGAGGGTAGTCACGTTGGAGCGGCGTTGCGGGCGAGTCCGGTCCGATTCGCGCCGAAAGGTCGCCATGATGCGCCGAATGGGGCCGGATACTCGGTTGGTCGGGTGAACGTTCGGTTGGTGGGGTGGGCGAGGCGGCCGATAGGGTGAGCGCTGTGGGAACAGATCCGCTGGCACCGCTCGTTGCCCTGCCCGGTGTCGCCGATGCCGCGGAGAAGGCACGCGAGGCCCTCAGCGCCGTCCACCGGCACCGCGCCAACCTGCGTGACTGGGACAAGACGGCCACCGAGGCATCCTGGCGGGCCGGCAGATCCTCGGCGGCCATCGATGGCGGCAGCGTCGAACTGCGCCGCGACGGCGACTTCGACGACCCGATCCTGGCCGGCGCCATGCGCGTGGCCCAGGCCCTCGACGGCGACTCACTCGACCAATTGACCGGCGTATTCCGGCGTGCGCCCGCCCAGGCTCTGGCCCGGCTGCACATGCTCGCCGCCGCCGACATGGTCTCCGACCCCGACGATCTCGGCCGGCCGCGCGCCGGAGCCGACGTCGCCGCGCGCCTGGACCTGCTCGGTCAGCTCATCAGCGGCGCCACCGCGGTGCCGGGACCGGTTCTGGCTGCCGTCGTCCATGGGGAGTTGCTCAGCCTTGACGCGTTCCCCACCGCCAACGGCATCATCGCGCGCGCCGCCTCACGGCTGGTCTGCACCTCGACGGGCCTCGACCCGCACAACCTCGGTGTCCCCGAGGTGACCTGGCTCAAACGCATCAAGGATTATCGGGCCTATGCCCAGGGGTTCGCCGCCGGCACCCCGGAGGGGCTGGGAAACTGGATCGTACTGTGCTGCGAAGCCCTGGAAGCCGGCGCCGCAGAAGCCAAGTCGATCGCAGACAGCACACAATAAAACGCGGGCGGTGTCCTGACGTATGCCAGGCCACCACCCGCGTAGCACGGACCCAAGTTACCAAGCGTGCTTGGTGGGTTGTGGGATCACCTCGGCGAGGGACTGTGGCTTTCTCTCGACTCTCACTAAGCGGATTCGTCCTGATCGGCTGCTGCCGTGTCCGGGTGAAGCGCCGCTCTCATTCGGAGATCCGCGCGCTGGGCGACGGTCGTCGTGTGATTCGGGACCTCCCCGAATCCTCGTCGTCCCTAGCGGGTCTGTGAGAGTTGTTGATCGGTCTCAGTGTCGCAGGTGCACAACGCTTTTGCCTTATTGCGGCGCGCTCCGCGTGGGTGCTTGCCGCCCGTGCTGGGAATTGCCCGGCCTGGGGGTCCGTTCCTTCTCTTCCGGCTCGAACTTGGCCTTCCGGGATTCCGTAACAACGTTTCTACACCGTGACTCCGATCACAGCAAGGCCTTCTGCCGTCCAATTTTTGCGCCCGATTTTTGTTGCCCGGAGCCGTTGGTGGCGGTGTATAACGCGCGGGAAACCATCGGAAACATGCGTCCTACCAGCGCTGACGCCGCGGCCGTGTGGACCGTGGTCCGGATCGTCGCCGGCCGGGGAGAACCGGACCCCAGTCCACCACGCATATGCGCTGGCCACCGTACGAAACCGCACAGCGTTCACGCAGACCATAAGTCGGCTTGCATCCGCTCGGATCGTGTGTATAGTCGTGGATACCCGGTTGAAAAATACCGGAGCGTTTCAGCCCGACCCCCCGGGGCTGAAACGCCGACAACCCCGGCCTCCTCCCCCCTGGCCGGGGTTGTCCTCTATCTAGGGGTCGAAACCTCTCGGCGCTTCTGCCCAGATCTGTGGATGAGAACTTTTTCATCCACAGATTCGGTCCGATCGGGGTTCTGGTCGGGTTGCCGGTCGATGTGCCACCGACGATGTAAGGCATGTCTGACGACGTACTTGCCCTCATCGACGACCACCTGACCGACGACGTCGCCCGCTGTGCCGCGGCCGCCGGATACCGCCTGGTCCGCCGCGATCCCGCGTCCTGCCGGCGGGACTGGCTCGGCGCCCGCGCTGTCATCGTTGACGCCGGGGCAGTCGCCGCGCTCACCGCACTGGCCCCACCCAAGCGCGCCGGGATCGTGGTCGTCGGCGCCGGTGCCGACGAGGTGCATTGGCCGTCCGCGATCGGGCTCGGCGCCGATCACACCGTGCTACTGCCCGGCGGCGACGCGGACCTCGTCCGGGTCCTCAGCGAGATAAGGCGCCCCCGTCGACATCCGGCGGGCGCGATCGCCGTGGTCGGCGGTCACGGCGGGGCGGGGGCGAGCGTGCTGGCCGCGGCGATCGGCCTCCGGTCCGCCGACGACGGCGCCCACACAATGCTTTTCGACGTCGATGACCACGGAGGTGGCGCGGACCTGCTGCTCGGACTCGAAGCCGAGGCCGGCCTGCGTTGGCAGGACCTCACCGTCGAACGTGGCGCCGTCGGCGGCGATGCGCTTGCCGCGGTGCTGCCCCGGCACGGACCGAGACTGTCGGTTCTCGCGCCGCGGCGCGGCGCTGACGGCGACGGGGCCGCGCCTATCCGGCCCGAATCGGTGGTCACCGCACTCGACGCCGCCAGATCACACGGCACCCTCGTCATCGTCGACACGCCGCGGGCCGCTACGGCGTTGCGTGACAACGTCATCGACTCCGTCGACCTCGTCGTGGTCGTCGCCACGGCATCTTTACACGCCACATCCGCGACCCGCGCCGTGGTGCCGGGCATTGTGGAGCGCGGTGCCGAGGTGGTGCTCGTCGTGCGTGGTCCGTCGCCGGGTGGGTTGCGCGCCAAGGCGATTGCCGACGCCGCCGGGCTGGAACTGCTCACCTCCTATCGTCCCGATCCACGGCTGCCGGCCCTGCTCGAACGGGACCGGTTGCGGGTGCCTGCTCGCAGCCCGCTGGGCCGGGCCTGCGAGGCGATCGTCGTGCGCGCCGCCCGCCACACCCCGGTGCACCCGTGATGGGCAAACGAATCATCCACAGGCACAAGCTATCCACAATTTCGGGTTCCGGCGGACATCGGGAGCCGAGAACGCCGGAATCCGGGGCACGATGAACAGTATGCCCATCGACGACGGCCTCCTCGATCGCGTACGCGACAAACTCGCCGGCGAACTCTCGAACACCGAATCTACTGACACCACACCGGAAGTCATCGCCGCGGCGATCCGCGCCGAAGCACGCGGGGTCCTCGGTGACGCAGATCTGCTGGTGGCGTTGCGGCACCTGCAAACCGAGCTCACCGGCGCAGGAAGGCTCGAACAGCTTCTCGCAGAACCCGATATCGCCGACGTGCTGGTCAGCGGACCGGACCAGGTATGGGTCGACCGGGGCCACGGACTGCAACGCACCGACATCGTCTTCGACGACGAACCGGCAGTCCGGCGGCTCGCGGCCCGGCTCGCGCTCAACGCCGGCAAACGTCTCGATGACGCCCAGCCCTGGGTCGACGGCCAACTGTCCAATGTCGGACGCCGTGGCTACACGGTGCGCCTGCACGCGGTGATCCCGCCGGTGGCCGCCGACGGGACCTGTATCTCGTTGCGGGTCTTGAGAACTGCGAGCAAGGACTTGCGCTCACTGATCGAGTCGGGTGCCATCGCCGCCGATGCGGTACCGCTGATCATGCACATCATCGAAGCCCGGTTGGCCTTCGTGGTGGTCGGTGGCACCGGTTCGGGAAAGACGACGCTGCTCGGCGCGATGATTGGGCATATGAACCCGGCCGAACGCATCATCTGCGTCGAGGACGCCGCCGAACTGCGACCGAATCATCCACACGTGGTCAGGATGGTCGCCCGCACCGCGAATGTCGAAGGGGCGGGCGAGGTTCCGGTCCGTGTTCTGGTGCGTCAGGCGCTGCGGATGCGGCCCGACCGGATCGTCGTCGGAGAGGTCCGCGGCGCCGAGGTCATCGACCTGCTCACCGCTCTGAACACCGGCCACAACGGTTGTGCCGGAACCCTGCACGCCAACTCGGTGTCCGAAGTGCCGGCCAGGATGGAAGCCCTTGCCGCATTGGGCGGAATGGGTCGCGAAGCCCTGCACAGCCAGCTCGCCGCCGCGCTTGACGTCGTGGTCGGGGTCGAACGTGACCGTACCGGTAGACGTGGCGTCAACGAGATCGGGGTCGTCCGGCGGGGTGCTGACGGTCTGGTCACCATCACGCCGGTGTGGGTACGCGGCACCGGAATACTCGATGGCGAACTGCTGGAAGGGAATCCGCCGGCGATCACAGGTGGACCGCGGTAATGGTCCCGGTGTTGTGCGCGGCGGCGGTCGCGGTGCTGTGGTGGCCCGCCACGCGCGCCGAGTACAGGCTGACGCAGCTACAGCCGACGGCGCGGCGCCCGGGTACGCCGCACTGGAAGTGGGTCGTGCTGCCACTGATCAGTTTTGTCGCGATGTCTTTCGGCATCGAGGTGACGGTGGCTGCGGGGATGCTGGCCGGTGTTGTGCTCTGGCGTGATTCCCGGCGCCGGCGCAGGCTGGTCGGCGAACAGGCGGACGCCGACCTGCTCACCGCGCTGTCGATCATGATCGCCGAGATGTCAGTCGGCGCACTCGTCGCCACTGCGTGCGCGGCCGCCGCTGCCGAACTCTGCCGAATCAAGCCGGATTCTGCTGTAGCGCAGGAACTCTCGTCGTTGGCCGGGCGAGCGGCCCTCGGCGGCCGGATCACCGTGTCGGGCATGAACGAGACGTCTGGCGGTCCGGGCACCGCGGTGTGGCAGCGTATCGGCACCGCCTGGCAGCTGTCCGATCAGCACGGCCTGCCCATGATAGATCTGCTTGTCGCGGTGCGTGCGGATCTGCTGGCGCAGAACGCTTTCGACGCCCGGACCCGCGCCGGTCTGGCCGGTCCGCGCGCGACGGCGACCGTACTGGCGGGACTGCCGGCGCTCGGTATCGCACTCGGCCAGGCCACCGGAGCCGACCCGGTGGGTGTGCTCACCGGCGGAGGGCTGGGCGGGCTGCTACTGATAGTCGGGACCGCGCTCGTGGTGGCCGGATTGTGCTGGTCCGACCGCATCGTGGAGCGGGTGAGTGCCCGGTGAACGCACCCGTCGTCGTTGCCGGCCTGTGCGCGGCAGGAGCGTTGCTGCTGTGGCCTTCGCCGGAATGGCTGTTGCACAGGATAGTTCCTGATGGTTCCGGAAACCGAAAGGCGAACGACAGTATTCGGTACGACGACCCGTTCACGGTGGCCGCCGCACTTGACCTGTTCGCGGTATGCCTGCGTTCGGGTCTGCCGGTGGAATCGGCGACGCGGATCGTGGCGGCGGCCGCACCCGAAAGCCTTGCCGCACCGATGTCGACGGCCGCGGACCTGCTGGCCCTCGGCGCCGACCCCGACCACGCGTGGACTATGGCCGCCGACGAGAGCGACGTCGAATCATCAAGCGGAACCGGATATTTCCGGGAACTTGCGATGCTGGTCCGCAGGTCGTCGCGGGCCGGGGCATCGCTGACAGCGGGGGTCGACGAACTCGCGGTCGAGATCCGCCGACGGGCCGAGGACCTGGCGCTGGAGAAGGCCGAACGCGCCGGGGTCGCGATCAGTGGTCCGCTCGGCCTGTGTTTTCTGCCGGCGTTCGTGTGTCTGGGCATCGTCCCGGTCGTCGTCGGCCTGGCCGGCGGCGTGTTCGCCGGAAGTTTATGAAACCTGTACCAGAAAAAGAGAGAAGGAGAGATCATGCAGAAGATCAAGACAGCGGGGGACCGTCGGCTGGTGCGCAGGATGCAGGCGGAGGTGCTGCGCCTGGCCACCGACGACGAGGGGATGAGTACCGCCGAATACGCCATCGGAACCGTGGCCGCGGCGGCGTTCGGGGCGTTGCTGTACACGGTGGTGACCGGTGACTCGATCACCAGCGCGCTCAGCGGCATCATCAGCAAAGCCCTCAGCACCTCGGTCGGCTGATGCGCCGGGACATCGTCACCGATGAGTCGGGGATGGCCACGGTGGAGGGGGCTTTCGTTATCGCCACCATCGTGGCGGTGCTGATCGCCTCGGTGGGCGCGGTGTCGGCGACCATCGCGCAGATCCGTTGCACCGACGCCGCCCGGGAGGTGGCCCGGCTGACCGCGGCCGGTGACCCGTCGGCGGTGTCGGTGGGCCGGCAGGTGGCCGGAGCTGCGGCGGCGGTGGACGTCTCGGAATCGGCGGAGCTGATCGAGGCGACGGTCAGCACCGCGGTGCGGTTGCTGCCCGGACTGCGCGTGTCGGCGCGGGCGGTGGCCGTTCCCGAACCGGATGGTCTCGGTCAGGTGCGGTTCGCGTCGGGGGTGAGTCCGTGATCGCCGCTGATGAGGACGGTTTCGCGACGATCCTCGGCACGTTCGTCATCGCGGCGATCGTCGCCGTCGTCGCGGGTGTCTGCTATCTGGGCGCGGCGACGGTGGCCCGCCACCGCGCCCAGTCGGCGGCGGACCTGTCGGCGCTGGCGGCGGCGGCCGAGCAGGTCGCCGGTGGTGACGGGTGTGCGGCGGCGACGGCACTGGCCGCCCGGCAACACCCGCCGGCCATCGTCTCGGCGTGCCGGATCGTCGACCCGGACGTGTCGGTGACGGTCGAGGTTCCGGTGGACCTGGGTGTTATCGGGCTGCGGCAGGCGAGCGCGACGGCGCGTGCCGGACCGGTGTCCGATGGGTGAGCGTTCAGAACATGCACTTCATCCGCATGGGGCCGCCATGCAGCGCGCTGATCACCGCCGACTGCACCGACGGAGTGTGGGTCATGGTGGTGTGGAAGACCGGATCCACCGGGCACTGCTTCTGAGTCACCAGATTCTCGTAGTCGCCGCGTCCGGTCATCAAGTTGGTGGTGTACGGGAACGCATTCTCGTCCCAGCGCGTGGTGATGTTGAAGTATTTGATACCGGGCAGTGCCTGGGTCGGGGTATTGAGGGCGCGCAGGCGTTTGCCGGAATCGGACATTTCATCGCAGGCCACTCGCGATGGGCAGCCACCGAGTTCTTGAACAACCCGCTGGAAGGGCGAGCCTTTGATCAAAGCGGACATTCCGACCATTGACCGCACATGCGGTGCGCCGCCGAAGTATTTGAGCCAATACCGGGTCACCAGCCCACCCTGCGACCAGGTCACGATGTCCACGCGGGGCGCGCCGGTCCGGGACAGGACTTTGTCGACGAATGCCGGCAGACGGCGCGAATTGCCGGATACCGTGGTGTACGGATTGGTCTTCGGATCGTTCTTCTCCCACACCATGAAGATGTAGGTGTCAAAGCCATTGTGCCGCAGTACTTTCGCGAACTTCTCGGCTGAACTGCGGTCCTCGGTGGAGCCGGAGACATACACGACGGGAAGCTTCGGCCAGGTGGCGTCACGGGCATTGTCGGCGTTATTGGGCGTAGCGCCGACCGGTGATGAAGCGATGCCGCCGATGACCAATGAAAGTCCGGTCAAGAACGCGACAAATGTAAGGCTTACTTTGGTCACGGCGGGATCGTAGCACCGTGACACCGCTAGCATTCGGGAAGTGGTGTGGAACGTGCGCGGATAGTTGGCTGAGCGCGAATAATGTCCACAAACGCACGCCCCGCCGGCGACATCGTGGTCTCGTCGAAGGCTATGACCAGAGGGTATACGAACCGCGGCGAGGCGGTGTAGACGTCGACGGCGTCGCCGGCGGTCTCGGCCACCGCCCGCTCCATGACCGTGCCGCCGACACCTGCCCGGACCATCGCCAGCCGGATCTCGGGATGGTCGGTGATCGCCGCCACCGGGGGACCACCCGGCCCGTGCGGCATCGCAGTGGAGATCTCGTTGGCGATCGAATAACGCGAGGACGCGAGCGACATCGGCACCGCGGGAAGGTCGCTCAGCGGGATCGGCTCGGCCGGAACGTCCGTACCGGCCGGATACACGACGACGTACTCCTGCTCACCGATCTCGACCATGGTCAGCCGATCGCCCGCGGTCCGGGGCGTGCACACCACGAACTCGCAGTGACCCTCGGCGATCATCGACTCGACCTCGCTCTCGGCGTCGAGCAGGCCGAGCCGCACCGGGACGGTCGGATACGCGGAGCAGAAGTCGGCCAGCAGGTCGGTCAGTTGTCCCGAGGCGGTCGCCGGAAACGCCAGGATGTCCAGGCGTCCGGCGAGCCCGCCGCTCTCGCCCTGCAACTGACCCACCATCCGGACGTCGCGCAGGAGCTGGCGTGCCGGGCCGATCAGTTTGCGGCCCGCGGCCGTCGGCACCATCCCGCGGCCGACCCGATGGAACAGCGCGACACCCATCTCGCGTTCGAGTGCGCGCAGCGCCTGCGACACCGTCGGCTCCGAAATGCCCAGCGCCGCAGCAGCACCGCCGACACCCTGATTTTCGACGACGGCCAGGAAGTACTCGGTCTGCCGGATCTCCATGGGGCCGACTACCTTTCGGCCTGACGCTGAGCCCGGTCGACGGCGGAGGCGACGAACGCCGCCGCCGCGGGCGACAAGGCGCTCGGCCGGGTCACCAGCCCCCATCGGCGGTGCAGCGGCGGGTCCAGCGCGAGGACCCGGGCTCCCGGCAACTGCTGGGTGGCGACCTCACGCGGCAGGACGGTCGCCCCGACGCCGCGGTTCACCAGCGCCCAGATCGCGGGAGGATGGGCGCAATCGACGACGACGTTGCGCGCGTCGATGTCGATCATGTCCGCCAGCAGCCGCTTGGTGGTGCGATCGCCGTGGTCGATGACCAACGGCAGGGAACGCACGCGGGCACGCGGGAGCGGCCCGGCCTGCGCGCCGAGGATTTCCGGATCCGCCGCCAGCACGAGTTCCTGTGTATCGATTGGGATTTCGTTGAATCTCTGCGGACCGTCGGACAGTTCTGCCACACCGATCTCCGCCTCCCCGACGCGCAGTGCGGCGTGCACGCCGGTCGGTGTGGTGACGTCGATGATCCGTACCCACAGCGACGGATGCCGCTCCCGGAACCGGGCGATCATCGGGACTAGCGGATCGATCCGGAAGTCTGCGTTGACCGCGACATCCACCCCTCCCGCGCGCAATTCACGGACTTCGGTGACCGCGGACTTGGCCTGCTCGACGTCGGCGAGAATGCGTCGGGCGGCGATCTCGAACCGGCACCCCGCCGTGGTGAGTTCACACCTGCCGCCGGAGCGGTCGAACAGGACTGTGCCCACCCGGTTCTCCAGGGTGCTGATCGCCTGATTCAGCGACGGCTGTGAAACATACAGAACCTGCGCGGCCTTCGAAACGGTGCCGTGGTCGACGATCGCCACGAAGTACCTCACGAGGTAAAGGTCCACACGGTGATCGTAGTGACCGTGCCCGGTTGTCGGGGCGGAAGCGGGCCCGGGGGATGCCGGGTCGGACTACCCTGCGACCTCGTCGAGACCGCGGGACGGGCTCAGCGCGTCGATCGCCACCATGACGACCGGGGCCAGGGACGTCACCACGAGCGACACCACCAGCGAGGTACCCGACGCGGCCAGGATCACCCCACCCGCCGCGAACGCCAGCGCCAGGACCACCGACACCAGCGTCGTGACCTCGGGCCGGACGAGGTAGCCGCGGAACGCTCCGAGGAGTGCGCAGTAGAGCCCGACCGGTACGGCCAGCGTGGCCACGACCGTGCCCGCGCCGATATGTGCCTCGTGTTCGAAGTAGAGGGCGGCCAACGGGCCGGCGAATTCGACACACGCACACACCAGCATTGCGATGACGGCGGGCCAGATGGCCATGTCGGCGAACGCGACGACGATCCAGCCGAGCTGCGCGACGACGGTCATCACCACATACGTCAGGCAGGCTTTCCGATGGGCCGGGCTCTGCGCGGCGGCCCGCAGCCACTGCGCGACCATCCCGATCCGCATCACGATGTAGCCGATCACCAGCACCCGGTTGTCGAGGTGTTCGTGCCCTTCGAGCGAGGTGAAGACGGCGGGGATGCCGATGGCGATGATGGCGACGCCGATCATCTGGACCAGCACGGTCAGCCGGAAGAACCAGTCATCGGTGTCGAACGCCGAGGTGAACCAGGCGAAATTGATCCACGCCCAGGTCGCGGCGAACGTGCACAGCAGGTATCCGATGATCGCGGACTGGAAGTGGCCCTCGGCGAGCGCATGTCCCACCTGGATACCCGCCACGCTGAACCCGACCACGAACACCAGGTCGTAGAAGAGTTCCAGGCTCGTCGCGACGCGCCCGTTCTCGTGCGGATCGCGGCCCGTCATCGGGCGCAGACGGTGGCTCAGTGATGCTGTCATGGCGGAGACTGTAACGCGAACCGTGCGCTCGCGTAGCGCGCCACGAGCAGGGTCACTGCGTTCCCACTCGGCAGATCGGTGACGAGGGTCAGACGGCCACCCCGGTATACCGATGGGCCCACGGTGCGGCCTGTTCCAGTTGTGCGGCGAGCGCGAGTAGACCGCCGTCCGAACCCAGCCCGCCGACGAACTGCACACCCAACGGCAGGCCGGCGCCGGTAACACTCGGCCCGCTCGCTTCGCTCCCGGCGCCGGTAACACTCGGCCCGCTCGCTTCGCTCCCGGCGCCGGTAACATTCGGCCCGCTCGCTTCGCTCCCGGCGCCGGTCCAGTACAGCGGCACGTTGATCGCGGGGCGACCTGTGAGATTGGCCACCTGGGTGTACGGGACCCAGCCGAGGTTTTGTTCGACGAGACCGTCGATCACCCCCGTTCGGGTGACAATCGAACCGCCGTGGACCTTCGCCATGATCCGTGAAGCCGATCGCATCAGCGATGGAGTGGCAATCTCGCCGATCTGCAGCGGCGGCTTGGCCAGGGTGGGGGTGAGGAGATAGTCGTAGGTGTCGTGGAAGGCCGACAGTGATTTCACGTAGTGGTTGACGCGCTCGAAGGCGTTGAACGCGGCGACGACGCCGGCGCTGCGGCCGAGTTCGGCGGCGGCGAGGGTGTCGGCCTCGAAGTCGTCGTCGCCCGCACCCGTCCGGCGGCGCGCCGAATCGACCTCGGCGGCGAGATGCGCGAACCAGATGGTGAGGAAATCCCGCGACAGGGCGGCGTCGTCGTACGGCGGCGCGACCTCTTCGACGATGTGCCCGAGGTCTACGAGGATTCCGGCCGCATGTTCGACGGCAGCCCTTGCCTCCGGGTGGACGGACGGCGCGAGCGCGGACTCGGTCGAAAATCCGATACGGAGTTTGCTTGGTGGAGTGGCTATTTGGGAAGCAAACGGAGTGCTCGGCGTTGGGGTGGGATAGACCGACGACGGGGTGGGGCCGACGATGGCGTCGTAGAGTCCGGCGGCGTCGCGCACCGTGCGCGCGACAACACCCTGCACGGACATCCCGAACGTCTGCTCACCCCGCGCAGGACCGAACGGGGACAGTCCGCGGGACGGTTTCAGTCCCACGAGGCCGTTGCATGCCGACGGAATCCGGATCGAACCACCGCCGTCGTTGGCGCCTGCGGCGGGGACGAAATCTGCGCGCACCGCCGCCCCCCACCCCCCCGGCGGCACTCCCGGCCGCGGGCCCCGGATCCCCGGGATGCGGGGCGGGCCGGAAAACGCGCGTGC
>NZ_CALLZT010000007.1:0-18071 GCF_937858515.1 uncultured Gordonia sp.
GTCTGCGTCGCCATCACGTGTTCGACCTCGGAGGTGCCGATGCCCATCGCGATGGCGCCGAAGGCCCCGTGTGTGGATGTATGGCTGTCGCCGCAGACCACCGTCATGCCGGGCTGTGTCAGACCCAGCTGCGGGCCGACGACGTGGACGATGCCCTGTTCGCGGTTGCCCATCCGGTACAGGCGAACACCGAACTCCTCGCAGTTACGGCGCAGGGTGTCGACCTGCAGGCGGGAGACCTCGTCGGCGATCGGCTTGTCGATGTCGACGGTGGGGACGTTGTGATCTTCGGTCGCGATCGTCAGGTCCACCCGGCGCAGGGGCCGGCCGGCCATCCGCAGGCCGTCGAAGGCCTGCGGGCTGGTGACCTCATGCACGAGGTGCAGGTCGATGTAGATCAGGTCCGGATTGCGGTTGCCCGCCTCGTCGACCTCGCCGTGCACCACGACATGGTCGTCCCAGACCTTCTCGGCCAGCGTCCGCGGCCTGGTCCCGGATCCACTCTGCGTCACAGGTTCGGTCTGTGATCCTTCGATTCGCTCACTGCTCATGGCTGTACTCGCATCTACTCATTCGCCAAGCCGCGCGGGGGCTGCTCCGCACGGCACTTCCGGTGACCGACGACCATCCCGATGTTCGATCCATCTCGGGCGGTCATCCGGCACCAGATTGGCAATCTCACTATTTGGACAGCTAGTATCGTCCTATGGGACAGGATAGCGCACTCGAGGTCGTCAGCGGAATCGGCGTCCTCGACAAGTCGGTCACGGTCCTGCGGGCCGTCGCCGCCACCCCGTGCAATCTCGGCGAACTGTGCGAGCACACCGGCCTGCCGCGCGCCACCGCACATCGCCTCGCCGTCGGCCTCGAAGCACATAGGTTGCTGGCGCGCAATGCATCCGGGAAATGGTATCCAGGACCGGCGCTGGGCGAGCTGGCCTCGTCGGCGCACGACCCGGTGCGCGAGGCCGCGCTGATGGTGCTACCGCGGCTGCGCGAGATCACTGGCGAATCGGTACAGATCTACCGCCGCGAAGGCACCGAGCGCGTCTGCATCGCCGCGATCGAGCCCCCCACCGGTCTGCGCGACACCGTCCCGGTGGGCACACGCTTTCCGATGAACGCCGGGTCGGCCGCCAAGGTCCTGGCCGCCTGGACCGAGGGTGCCACACAGCGAGCGCTGCTGGCCGAGAGCGTCTTCGGAGAACGAGCCCTGCACGAGATCCGGCGCCGCGGCTGGGCGCAGAGCGCGGGCGAACGTGCCGCCGGCGTCGCCAGTGTGTCCGCCCCCGTCCGCGGTTCCACCGGCGAGGTGATCGCCGCGATCTCGGTGTCGGGTCCCATCGACCGGATGGGCCGGCGGCCGGGCGCGCGGTGGGCCGCCGACCTGCTCGCCGCAGCCGACGCGATCCAGAAACGTCTGACCGCCGGCGACGCCTGAATCAACGCGGTCAGCTCAGCGCCACCGGGTAATTCACGTGGATGGTGCTCGCCGGAAATGCGTACAATTACGCACGGTCCGCATGGGAGGATCAGTGTCAACACTGATTTGAGAGGACCCACGACATTGGGCAATCCATACGACCCGACCCAGTCGGGCGACCCGCAGCAGCAGTATCCGGGCGGTCAGCAGTACCCGGGCGGCCCGCAATACCCTGGTGGCCAGCAGTATCCCGGCGGTCAGCAGTATCCGCAGGACCCACAGCAGAACTGGCCCACCCAACAGGCCCCGCAACCTCAGCAGGGCTGGCCCGCCGGCCAGGGCGGCTACGGCGCGCCGACCTCCCCGCCCCCGGCTCCCCCATCCGGTGGTGGCTCCAAGAAGATCTGGTTGCTCGGTGGCGGCGTGGCAGTATTGGCCGTGGTGGCCGTGATCGCCCTCGTCCTGGCACTGACCTCCGGCGGGGACGAGGGCGACAAGGGCAAGTCCGCACCCACCGCCGCGGCCAAGGACCTACTGCTGCCGGAGTCCGGCTTCCCGAGCGCCGCCGGCGGCGAGTTCTCCGTCTCCGACGGGAGTGGCGACGGCGATGACGACGACATCAAGGTCGACAACGAGGCGTGCAACCGCATCGTGAACGCCGAGGACAAGAACAACGGAAGTCAGAAGGCCTCCCGTGAACTCAAGATCTCCGAATCGGGTACCTCGTCGTTCTCGGAGACCACCTATGAGGCGGAACTGACCAAGCCCGTCGACAAGTCAGATCTCGACACCTTCGACGAGACCGTCTCGAACTGCACCGACTTCACCATGACCATCGACCAGGACGGCACGCCGGTCACCGCGAAGATGAAGATGAGCAAGTCGTCCATCCCCGGCGTCGACGGCAAGTACAAAGCGGCCAAGGTCACCGGCACGTTCGAGATCAGCGGCATCAAGGTGAACTTCATCATGCACGTGGTGCTCGGCGTCGAGCGTGAGGTCGGTATCGAGATCACCCACGGTCTGGTCAGCACCGGCAATCAGGCCGCGTCGGGCGTCGAGTCCGATCTGGCGTCTATGTTCAATCAGCAGCGTGAACTGATCGCCAACGCGTCCTGAACGCCTGGCCGATTCCCGACGGGGCGTCCATCCCATTGTGATGGGCGCCCCTCGTCGTCTCCGGCGAAACCTCACGAGGCGAAGAACGCGACACGAAGAAGGAGACACCCTCACCGATGTGGTGAGGGTGTCTCCTTTTGTAGCCCCGACGGGATTCGAACCCGCGCTACCGCCTTGAGAGGGCGGCGTCCTAGGCCGCTAGACGACGGGGCCCTAGAACGATTCCCTGTCAGAAACATCTCAACATCAGAAACGCTGCGTGAGACGAAGCGCTGTGTGAGAAGTTCCCTTCCGGAGAACCGGTGTATTCAGTTCTTGAACTACCGCGCACCAGACTAATACACACCGGGTGGGCGATCGCTCGCTGGGGTACCAGGACTCGAACCTAGAATGGCTGAACCAGAATCAGCTGTGTTGCCAATTACACCATACCCCAAGGTTTTACCCTCGCGGCCCCCTTCAGGGCCGAGAAGAACCTTAGCAAAGGGACCCCCCTAAACCACAAATCGGCAGGTCAAGGCCCTATTTCGCGTAGTTTTCGCGTGCTGACCGCAGCCTGGCCAGGGTCGTGTCCCGGCCCAGCAACTCCATGGACTCGAACAGCGGCGGGCTGACGGCCGACCCGGTGACACCGACTCGGACCGGACCGAACGCCTTGCGCGGTTTGAGCTCCAGACCGTCCACGAGCGCCTCCTGGAGTGCCTGCTGGATCGCGTCGGTGGTCCAGTTGGTGGATTCGAGCGCGGCGACCGCAGCATCGAGCACAGGGGCCGCGTCGGCTCCGAGGTTCCTGGCGGCCGACTTCTCGTCGATGGTGAACTCGTCGTCGGACACGTACAGGAACGACATCAGTCCCCAGGCGTCGCCGAGCACCTGGATGCGGGTCTGCACCAGGTCGGCGAGCACCGCGAACTTCGCGTCGTCGGCGTCCTCGGGCAGTAGACCGTGACCGGTGAGGTACGCCTTGAGCCGGCCGGCGAAGTCCTCCGGCGTCAGGCGCCGGATGTGTTCGGCGTTGATCGCGTCGGCCTTCTTCTGGTCGAAGCGGGCCGGGTTGGAGTTCACCTCACGCACGTCGAAGGCCTCGACCATCTCGTCGAGAGTGAAGACGTCGACGTCGGCCTTGTAGCCCCAGCCGAGAAGCGCGAGATAGTTCAGCAGACCCTCGGGCAGGAACCCGCGGTCGCGGTGGTGCAGCAGATTCGATTCGGGATCACGCTTGGATAGCTTCTTGTTGCCCTCGCCCATCACGAACGGCAGATGACCGAACTCGGGTACCCGGTCGGCGATGCCGAGCCGTATCAGCGCCTCGTACAGGGCCACCTGCCGTGGCGTCGAGGACAGCAGATCCTCACCGCGCAGTACGTGGGTGATCTTCATCATGGCGTCGTCGACGGGGTTGACGAGGGTGTAGAGCGGTTTGCCGTTGGCCCGGGTGAGCGCGAAGTCCGGGACAGTGCCCGCCTTGATGGTGGTGGTGCCGCGGACCAGGTCGTCCCACGCGATGTCGTGATCGGGCATGCGCAGGCGCACAACCGGATTGCGGCCCTCGTCGCGGTAGGCGGTGCGCTGCTCGTCAGTGAGGTCGCGGTCGAAGTTGTCGTAACCCAGCTTGGGGTCGCGGCCGGCAGCGCGGTGACGCGCCTCCACCTCCTCGGGGGTCGAGAACGCCTCGTAGGCCTCGCCCGCGTCGAGGAGCTTGCGGACGACGTCGAGGTGGATGTCGGCGCGCTCGGACTGTCGGTACGGCCCGTACGGGCCGCCCACCTCGGGGCCCTCGTCCCAGTCCAGGCCCAGCCAGCGCAGCGAATCGAGGATCGCCTCGTACGACTCCTCGCTGTCGCGGGCGGCGTCGGTGTCTTCGATGCGGAACACGAAGGTGCCCTTGTCGTGCCGGGCCTGCGCGAAGTTGAACAGCGCGGTGCGCACCATCCCCACGTGTGGGGTGCCGGTCGGCGACGGACAGAAACGAACACGAACCTGATCAGGACTGGTCATGCCGATCAGCGTATCGAATCAGGTCCTACAGACTCTTCGCGAAGTCGATCAGGAGCCTGTTCACCGCTTCCGGCTGTTCCAGGTAGCCGAAATGCCCTGCCTTCTCGACGACCTCGTAGCGCGAGCCGGGTATGGCGTCGGCGACTTCCTTGGCCAGTTTCACCGGCAGGGTGCGGTCGTCGGCGAAGCCGATGACCATCGTCGGGACGCTGATGGCGCGGTAGGCGGCAAGCCGGTTGCCGTCGTGTTCGTGAATGCCATACTGGGCGCGGACTCCGGGGGTGACCTTCTGCGGCGAGAATCCGATGATGTCGAGCCAGTCCTGGGCGTGCCGGTCGTCGTCGAAGGTGTGCGGCGACAGGTTGAGATGGGCGGTGATGGCGGCCTCGTAGTCGGGCGGCAAGGTGATGCCGTTGTCGTAGAGGGCGCGTTCGCCGGCCGAGATCGCCCGCTGAAGTGGAGTATTGCGGCCATATGTGGCGATCATCACCGCACCACGGACGACGTCGGGCCGGGCGAGGGCCAGTTCCTGGGTGATGTGCGCACCGAGGGAGGTGCCGACGACGATCGCGGGACCGTCGCCGAGATGCTCGATGAGTCCGGCGGTGTCGGCGACCATGTCATCGATGGTGAATCCCTGGGGGCATTCGGAGCTGGGAGCGATGCCGCGGTTGTCGAAGAGTGCGACCCGGAATCCCGCTTTGACGAGGGCGGGTTGCTGGTTGGCCTTCCAGACGCGGCCCGGGCTGCCGGTGCCCATCACCATCACGACCAGGGGGCCGGTGCCGGTTACCTCGTAGGAGATGTCGATGCCGTTGATACGGGCGATTTCGGGTTTCTTCATGCTTTGTCCATCACAGGGTTGGAGAGTGTGCCGAGGCCGGAGATCGTGACCGAGACCCGTTGGCCTGCCGTCATCGGACCCACGCCTTCGGGGGTTCCGGTGAGGATGACGTCGCCGGGTAGCAGTGTCATCACCCGGGAGATCCACTCGATGATCTTGCCGATGTCGTGGATCATCAGTGAGGTTCGCGAGTGTTGTTTGGTCTCGCCGTCGAGTTGGGTCGTGAGTTCGGCGTCGGCGGGATCGAACTCGGTGTCGATCCAGGGACCGAGGGGGCAGAAGGTGTCGTAGCCCTTGCCGCGGGTCCATTGGCCGTCGGCCTGCTGGTGGTCGCGAGCGGTGACGTCGTTGGCGATGGTGTATCCGAGGATCACACTCGCCGCCTTGGCGGCCGGGACGTCCTTGCAGGGTTTGCCGATGACGACGGCGAGCTCGCCCTCGTAGTCCACGCGTTGCGATGAGGGCGGACGCACGATGGACACTTCCGGCCCGATGATCGACGTGTTGGGTTTGATGAAGATCACGGGATCGGCGGGCGCTTCGCCGCCCATCTCGGCCGCGTGTGCGGCGTAGTTCTTACCGATGCAGATCACTTTGGAAGCCAGGATCGGCGCGAGCAGGCGAACGTCGGCCAGTGGCCAGGTGCGTCCGGTGAAGGTGGGTGTGCCGAAGGGATGTTCGGCGATCTCCTTGGCGACGAGTACACCGTCCTGCTCCTCGATGGAGACGAATGCCACGCCGTCGGGGCTGGCGATACGACCTAAACGCATGCGAGCAGACTAGCCGACGGCTCGGACATCACACCTACCCCGGCCTGACCCATCCGGCCGAGAGTATTAGAATGTGGACGTTGTATCTCATAATTTGAGACCATTCAGCCCAGCGAAGTCCGGGAGGTTGCGGCTATGCACGAAGACATCGGTGCCACACAACGGTGGGTGATGCTGGTGTGCTCGATGATCGCCGCGATGACCACGACCTGTGTCGTCAGTGGTGTGCCGTATCTCATCCCGACCCTGCACTCCGACGAGGGCTTCTCCCTCACCACGGCGTCGGTGATCGCCACCGTCCCCACCATCGGGCTGATGATCGCGATCATCCCGTGGGGCGTGTTGCTCGATCGCTACGGCGAACGCCTGGTGCTGACGGTGTCATTGTCGGGCACGCTGGTGGCGGCGGTCGCCACCGCCGCAGCGGCCCTCGGCGGCGCACCGACCCCGGCGCTGGCGATGTGCCTGTTTCTGGGCGGGTTGTCCTCCGGCGCGGCCAACGGCGCGAGCGGGCGGATCGTCGTCGGCTGGTTTCCGGCCGATCAGCGCGGCACCGCGATGGGATTCCGGCAGATGGCGCAGCCGCTCGGAATGGGTTTATGCGCCTTGACGATGCCGGTGCTGGCCGCGCGATCCGGTGTCGGCGTCGCGCTGCTGGTTCCGGTTACGGTCACGGCGATCGGCTTGGCCTGCTGCATCTTCGGGATCAAGGACCCGCCGCTGAGGACCGAGACACCGGTCTCCGCCGACGCAATATCAGCCGCTCCCAAGCGTCTGGAAAACCCTTACCGGACAAGCAATTTCCTGGCGCGTGTGCACGCGGTCAGTGTGGCACTGGTGATTCCGCAGTCGATGCTGTGGACGTTCGTCCCTACGTGGCTGATCGTCGACCGCGGCTGGGCACCGGCTGCCGCCGGAACGTTGATCACCGCAACACAGATCGTGGGCGCGCTGGGCAGGATCGGGGCAGGGCGACTGTCGGATGTGATGGGCTCGCGAATGCGTCCGATCCGACTCATCGCGATCACCGCAGGTCTCGCCACAGGTGTGCTGGCGCTTCTCGACGCCGTCGGATCGCCTGTCGCGGTGGTGATCATGGTGATCGCGTCGGTGGCGTCCGTCGCCGACAACGGCCTGGCCTTCACCGCGATCGCCGAATACGCCGGTCCCCGTTGGAGTGGCCGCGGCCTCGGAATCCAGAACACCGCACAGCATCTCGCGACCGCCGCCACCACCCCGCTGATCGGTTCGGCGGTCACGCACCTCGGATTTGCCGTCGCCTTCGGCCTGACCGCCCTCGCCCCGCTGATCGCCCTCCCCCTGATCCCCCGCGACGCCACGTAAGGGGCAGCTGCAAAGCGTTGAGAGCCTGGCGTCACCGGACCCTTCGAGACGCGTCGGCTCGCAAGCTCGCGCGACGCCCTCAGGGATCAAGAATTATGGTCACGACCAGCCAATTTGCCCCGAGACCAAAGCAACAAAACAAGCGCCCAAACATCTCGCCCCCGAGACCAAAGCAACGAAGGAGCGGCCAAACATCTTCATCCCCGAGACCAAGGCGACAAAGGAGCGGCAAACATCTTGATCCCTGAGGCCGTTGCGACGAACGAGCGAGGGACCCGTTGGGTCCGGTGACCTTTCGGCGCCTGACGTGCGCACCTCGAAACCTGGTGAGACGACGATGTCCGCGACCGCCGGAAGACGGTCGCGGACATCGCAGTCGGTGTCAGACGCGGGCGAGGATGCGATCCCCGATCGTGGTGGTGCCGAGTTTCTCGTCACCACGCTCGGCCACATCGGCGGCCACCGCCGCCTCGATACGCGCGGCGTCGTCGTCGCGACCGAGATGACGGAACAACAGAGCCACCGACAGGATGGCGGCCGTGGGGTCGGCCTTGCCCTGGCCGGCGATGTCGGGTGCGCTGCCGTGCACCGGCTCGAACATCGACGGATTGGTGCCGGTGGCGTCGATATTGCCCGACGCGGCCAGCCCGATACCGCCGGTCACAGCCGCGGCGAGGTCGGTGATGATGTCGCCGAACAGGTTGTCGGTGACGATCACATCGAACCGCGACGGATCGGTGACCAGGTAGATGGTGGCGGCGTCGACGTGGCAGTAGTCGGTTGCCACGTCGGGGTATTCCGCACCCACCTCTTCCACGGTCCGCGCCCACATCGATCCGGCGAACGTCAGGACGTTGGTCTTGTGCACCAGCGTCAGCTTCTTGCTCCGGGCCTGTGCGCGGGCGAACGCGTCGCGCACCACCCGTTCGATACCGAACCTGGTGTTGACGCTGACCTCGGTGGCCACCTCGTGCGGGGTGCCGACGCGGATCGAACCGCCGTTGCCGGTGTACGGCCCCTCGGTGCCCTCCCGGACTACGACGAAGTCGATCTTCGGGTTACCCGCCAGCGGCGACCGCACACCGTCCAGCAGGACCGACGGCCGCAGGTTGACGTGATGGTCCATCGCAAACCGCAGCTTGAGCAGGAAACCACGTTCGAGAACCCCCGACGGCACCGACGGATCGCCGATCGCACCGAGCAGGATCGCGTCGTGTTCACGCAGCGATGCCAGATCGGCGTCGGTGAGCAGTTCACCGGTCGCGTGGTAGCGGCGTGCGCCGAAATCGTAGTCGGTGGTGGTCAGCTCGGGTTCGAGCTTGCGGGCCACCCGCAGCGCCTGGTCGATGACCTCGGGTCCGATGCCGTCGCCTGCGATCACAGCCAGTTTCATGCCAGGTCCACCAGCTCGATCAGGGTGGCGCCGACGGCGCCGCGGACCTCGGCCAGCAGGTCGTCGCCGATCTCGCGATCGACGCGCAGGATCAGGGTCGCACCGTCGCCCTCGACGTCCTGCGATAGCGCGGCGGCCAGGATGTCGACGCCCGAATTGCCCAGCAGGGTGCCGACCTTGCCCAGCGAACCCGGCTGATCGGTGTAGCTGACGATAAGGTTCAGGCCCTCGGCGCGCAGGTCGATGTTGCGGCCGTTGATGTTGACGATCTTCTGCACCAGCCGGGGTTCGGTGAGCGTGCCTGCCACGTTGGCGACCGATCCGTCGGCGAACACCGCCTTGACGTCGACGACGCTGCGATGGTTGGGGCTTTCGGTGGCGGTGGTGACCTCACTGGTCACCCCGCGCGCCTGCGCCACGGCCGGGGCGTTGACGAAGGTGATGGGCTCGTCGAGGACGGCCGAGAATAGGCCACGCAGCGCCGACAGGCCCAGCACGTCGACATTGCCGGCGGCGAGCTCACCGAGCACCTCGACGTTAATCGAGGTGGGCACCTCGGTGCTGATGGCACCGATGAGCACACCGAGCTTGCGGGCCACCTCCAGCCAGGGTGCGACCTCTTCGTCGACGGCTCCGCCGGTGATGTTCACGGCATCGGGCACGAAGTGTCCCGCCAGGGCCAGGCGCACGCTCTTGGCGACGTCGGTACCGGCCCGGTCCTGCGCCTCGCTGGTGGAGGCACCCAGGTGCGGGGTGACGACGACCTGCGGCAGGTCGAAGAGCGGTGAATCGGTGCACGGTTCGGTGTTGAACACGTCCAGACCGGCCGCGCGGACCTGGCCGGAGTTGATGGCGTCGGCCAGGGCCTGCTCGTCGACGAGGCCGCCGCGGGCGGCGTTGACGATGACCACACCCTTCTTGGTGCGGGCCAACTGCTCGGCACCGATGAGGCCGAGCGTCTCGGGAGTCTTGGGCAGGTGCACGGTGACGAAGTCGGCCCGTTCGAGCAGTTCGTCGAGGCTGACCAGTTCGATGCCCAGCTGCGCGGCCCGCGCGGCCGACACGTAAGGGTCGTAGGCAATGATGTGGGTCTCGAACGCGGCCAGTCGGGCTGCGACCAGCTGGCCGATACGGCCCAGGCCGACGACGCCGACGGTCTTGTCGAAGATCTCGACACCGTTGAACGACGACCGCTTCCAGGTGTGCTCACGCAGCGTGGCGTCGGCGGCCGGGATCTGGCGGGATGCGGCCATCAGCAGCGCGATGGCGTGCTCGGCGGCGGTGTGGATGTTGGAGGTGGGCGCGTTGACGACCATCACGCCGCGTGCGGTGGCGGCGGGCACGTCGACGTTGTCCAGACCCACGCCGGCGCGGGCGATGATCTTGAGGTTCTTGCCGGCCTCAAGCACCTCCGCGTCGACCGTGGTGGCCGACCGCACGAGGATCGCGTCGGCGTCGACGACGGCCTCGAGCAGCTTGGGGCGGTCGGGGCCGTCCACCCAGCGGACCTCGACACCGTCGCCGAGAGCCTCGACGGTCGAGGGGGCCAGTTTGTCGGCGATCAAGACGACCGGACGTCCTGCTGAGGTCACAGTTCTCTTCTCCAGTATTCGGTATGGAATCCACCCCGGCACCGCGGTGCCGACCGGGCGGATCGGTAGGTGCGCACCCGCTAGCTTAGAGGTCGCCGAAATGCGCGAGACCAGCGGATCTGCCGCACGTGGAGTCTCGACACGTCGGTGTGTACATTGTGGTCGGTGTTACATGCCGTAAGGTCTGTGCACTATTGGGACTTTTCCGACCCGATCGCGGGCGAACAGACCATGCCGGAACCATACAGACCTGATCGGGAGCCCCTTGGGCCACAACGACCAGGCGACATGAACTCCGGGAGTATCCGCTACCGATGGTCGGTGGTGCGCACGAGACGACGAAGCGGGAGCGCGCATGGCGCAGAGACTGACAGCACTGGTGGCTGCACTGGCCACCACGGTGCTGGCAGGCTGGGGGGCAGGCGCGGCCGAGGCTGCACCGGCGAAGATCCCCCTCGGCGGCGGATCGGGCATCTACGTGATGAAGACCAAGGACATGGCGTCCTCGTGCACGCTCACCACGATCGGCCGCGCCAAGAAGACCAACAAGCTCATCGGCATCACGGCCGGCCATTGTGGTGTCCGTGGTCAGTACGTCCTGTCGGAGAGGTACACCGACCGCGGTGTCGCGGGTGTCGTCACCTACACGGCCGACGACCTCGACATCGCCGTGATCGAGTTCAACGAGAAGCTGGTCCGCCCCTTGCGCACGGTTCAGGGAGTGACCATCAATGGATTCGACACCCGGCCCCTGTCATTCCCCACGATCGCATGCAAGCAGGGCCGTACCACCGGCAACACGTGCGGTATCGCCTGGTTCTCCAAGGGTCACGAACACTACAGCCAGCTGTGCATCGTCGAAGGCGACTCCGGCTCCCCTGTCGTCGTCGGTGACCGCCTCGCCGGAATGGTCAACGCCTACTACACATTCGGCTGCATCGGCACCGAAACCGGCACCAACATAGGCCCCATCCTCAAGCGGCTGGCGGCGCTGCCCTCATACCGGGGTTTCACACCGATCTGATATCACAAACCCCACCGATGGCCCCCGGCGAGGACACTATTGCGATGCCGGGGCCTATCGGTGGGGTTTGTGACGTCACACATGACGGCAAGGGGTTTCGATGAACGATCCGTCCCGGAGCCGGCGAAGCACTCGCACGTCCCCGAGTTCGTCACGCAGAGACGGATGACGCGCGTAGAAGTCGAGGAGCCAGAACGCGGCCGGTGATCCGGTCGCCAGATGATCGACCTCGAACCTCGTGGCCGCCGGCCCGAATCCCAGAGCAACACGCGTTCTTCCGGCAGTGCGTCGGCACGGCACGGCCTCGGTGATCTCACCCCAGTCGATGTGTATCGGTCTGCTTTCCAATGGACGCGCCACGACTCCGCGTGTCGAGACCACCAGAACATCACGCGAACCGAGCCGCAATATGCGAACCAGTTGGTGGATTCCGCCGACCACACCGACGAGCCCCATGCCATACATTTCCGGGTCGTAGTCGATGAGTCCGTACACCTGGAAAAGGACCATCACTGCCGCTGCGGCGATACCGGATATACCGGTCGCCAAGTGCAGGCTCCACAACCTGGCGTCCACAGATATGGCCAATGCTCCATCGACAACTCGCACGCCATCGCCACTCACCCGTTTCGCAACGGCCAGCGACCGGCCTCTCCAAGCCGCGGCCACCATAAGAGCAAAAATCGTCGAGAACGTGCCCAAGAGAATAAAATCGTATATCCCACAGCGTAGACCGAGAAATATCGCGAGAGAAAACAGACACACCGGCAACAGGACCTGAATCACCGTCAACCCGCGGAAGTTCTTTCTCCACCGATACGGAATCGGATAGTTCGTCACAACCACACCAGCCTCAGCGACAGCTCGTCCGTAGACAGATCCGGGAGATCGCGATATCTCCCCGAACCACGAGTCAACCGATACTTGAAATCATCCATTTCGCGTCGAAAATCGATCCGCACCTCATGAACTATGGTACTGTACTCCGCGTCCGGAATCCGGCCTGCGTACCACTCGCATCCCCGTTCCTCGTACCAGCGCTCCACCTCGGTACGCGTACGTCTATCGACCTCGGCTTCGGCAACTCGAGGATCGAGGTGGAATAGGGCGTAGTCGTCCGATTGCCACTGCCTGGGCAGCGGAACAATCTCAGCGGCAAGTGCACTGTCATCGAGCTCGACGATCTCCCGCATGACCTCGACCCGAATATCAGGTGCATGCACCATTTCACGGATAACATTCAGATACTCGTCGGGCAGCCATTGTGATGACAAACCCGTTTTCAACCTGAGCACAGCCAAGGCGCGACCTTCCCCCCGAGATACGTTCCCGCACTGCCACCTGCCATGGACTTCCAGAAGGTGCTCCAACCGTCGGGCAAGAACATAGCGCCAAGAGCGGCACCCATCGCTCCTCCCGAGCCCTTCACGCCGGCTTCGCAGGATTCATAGTAGTTATCTGCCGACGCCACATAGTAGAGCGTCGACATCACGGTAACCGTGGCACTTGCCATGTCCACACCGGCAGCCAGACGTCCGGCTTGATTCGAGTCAAGGAAAGGAACCCTGCCGTTTCGTAGTGACTCCGCTGTTTGGTCGAGCTGTGGTGTCCCCGAATAGAATGTCGACGTCGTGGCGTCCATAATCTCATTGAGCTCGGCGACGACAAGGTTCTTCTCGTCCACGCGGGCGACCGCGTCCTGCCCCGGCTTCTTGGTGACGATGACCGGAGCACGACCGGTACGCTGCAAGGTGGTGACCACAGTTCCGTCCGATTCCTTGACCGAACCGGATACCAGGTCCCCTTTGGGACTGTAGAGATCGAACGAGACAGGGCGCTTGCCATCGTCGGCGGCGGTGTACACCTGACGACTGCCGTCGAGCATCCGCAATTCGGTGATCACTTTGTCGCCGTCCCGGGAGGTCTCCTTGTCGACGACGGTTCCGAACATATGCCTTTCCAGTACCTGCTGTTGCTTCTTACGTTCGTCGGCATCGTAGGGCGCGTCAGTGACATTCTGCGGAACGCCCGGAACATTTCGCGCGGGTAGGTCTATCCCCAGCCAGGAGCTGTTCGTATTGCGACGTACGGATCCGGCGAACTCGTTGTCGGCCCTGCCGAGTTTGCCCAGGTGCGAGTTCAGTTGATCCTGAAATCCTCGGGCCGCCAACGCCATCAGCTTGGCCCGGTCCGGCGTCATCTTCTCCGCCCGGACCAGAATCTGCCATTCGTCGGTGACGTACAGCGGACCCTTCTCGATCACCGCGACGAGCCGGTCGATGTTGATCCGCTCGGCGGCGATCTCGCTGCCGTAGGTCTTGAAATCGTTGCTGACACTCGTACCGATGTCGGCGACGCAGTCGGCCAGGAAACCGACCCTGTCGGCCACACCCGCTGCGGCCCGCTGAGAATCACCGTCCCAGGCATCGTTGTGCGTCAAGGACGCGATCTGCTGACCGACGCGGTCTCCGGCGACGCTGATCGCCTTTCCGTCGATGCGGAACGACTCGCCGAGTTCCGCGAGTTCGGTTGTGCGCCAGGTGGCGAGCACGCTGCGCGCCGGGATCATCGCTTCGGCGAGATCTTGCTCAGCGCCGACGACAGACCTTGATCGGTCGCCTCGTATTCCCCTGCAGCATTGCGCACCGCGTCGGCCATCGATTCGTAACACCCGGCGACCATTCTGATCACCCGCTCAACCTCGGAGACACCGCCCGAGGCCATGAACGCCGTACGCGATCCCGGCAGACACGCGCACAGTTCTTCGATCCTGTCCGGAAGCGTTGAGCGTCTGATGAAATCCGCTGTCGTGTCGACGGTTTCGGCATACTGCCGCAAGATCGCCGGATCGACCAATACCCCCATGAATCCCCCTCGACCACTACGACCGTGGCTGTCCCCCGCGCCCCCGTACTGAGGCACATGCCGGACAGACTAGGACACACTGAAAGGTATGGTCCACTCCACTATCCACAGGCCGCGCCGGATCACAAACACCCCGTACCGGGTGACGCGGGGTGTTCGGAGGTCAAAACACCCGGGAGACATACCTCGGGGGCATGTCTTCCGGGTAGGGGTTCGCTATTGCGCACCCGTCAGCGACAACCAGGTCTGCACCACCGTGTCGGGGGTCAGCGACATCGACTCGATGCCCTGCTCGACCAGCCACGACGCCAGATCCGGATGGTCGGACGGGCCCTGACCGCAGATGCCGACATACTTGCCGCGGCGCCGGCACGTCTCGATGACCGAGGCCAGCACCTTGAGCACAGCCGGGTTGCGTTCGTCGAAATCGTGGGCGACCAGCCCCGAATCGCGGTCGACGCCGAGGATGAGCTGGGTCATGTCGTTGGAACCGATGGAGAAGCCGTCGACCCTGTCGAGGAACTCGTCGGCAAGAAGATAGTTCACCGGGACCTCGCACATCATCACCACCTGTAGACCGTTCTCGCCGCGCTTCAGGCCATGTGAGGCCATGATCTCCAGCACATCGTCGAGTTCGGCGACGGT
Organism: uncultured Gordonia sp.; assembly: GCF_937858515.1. Classification (NCBI taxonomy): domain Bacteria; kingdom Bacillati; phylum Actinomycetota; class Actinomycetes; order Mycobacteriales; family Gordoniaceae; genus Gordonia; species uncultured Gordonia sp. Next base: position 15,018 of record NZ_CALLZT010000007.1, read on the forward strand.
CCGCACGAACGGCACCATGAGCTTGACGTTGCGCAGCCCCATCTCGTCCCGGACCCGGCGCAGCGCCTCACATTCGAGCGCGAAGCAGTCCCGGAAACCCTCGGAGACATAGCGGGCCGCGCCACGGTAGCCGATCATCGGATTCTCTTCGTCGGGCTCGTAGATGTCGCCTGCGAGGAGGTTGGCGTATTCGTTGGACTTGAAGTCCGAGAGCCGCACGATAACCGGTTTCGGGTCGAACGCGGCGGCGATCGTCGATACTCCCTCTACGACTCGCCGGACGAAGAATTCGGTGGGCGACGGGTATGCGGCGGTGAGCCGGTCGACCTGCTCACGTAGTTCTGGCGCCAGCGAATCACGTTCGATGAGCGCCTTCGGATGCACCCCGATCTGCCGGTTGATGATGAACTCCATCCGCGCCAGCCCGACCCCACTGTTGGGCAGCGCAGCGAACGAGAACGCCTGGTCGGGGGTGGCGACGTTCATCATCAGTTTCACCGGTATCTCCGGCATCTCGTCCAGCGACGTCAGATGCTCCTGGAAGGGCACCAGCCCCCGGTACACGCGGCCGGTATCGCCTTCGGCGCACGAGACCGTGACCTCCTGGCCGTCGGCGAGTGCGGTTGTCGCGTCGCCGGTTCCGACGATCGCGGGTACGCCCAGTTCGCGGGCGATGATCGCGGCGTGACAGGTTCGGCCGCCGCGTTCGGTGATGATCGCGGCGGCGCGTTTCATCACCGGTTCCCAGTCCGGGTCGGTGATCGCGGCGACCAGCACATCCCCGGGCCGGACCCGGTCCATCTCCTTGATCGACCGCAGCACTCGCACCGGACCGGCACCGATCCGCTGTCCGATCGAACGACCCTCGACCAGGACGTCGGTGGCGTCGGCGGCAGCGCGATCGATCTCGAACCGCGACAAGGACCGGCCGGCCTCGCCGCGCCGGGATACCACGGTCTCCGGTCGGGCCTGGAGGATGTAGAGCCGACCGTCAAGTCCGTCGCGGCCCCATTCGATGTCCATCGGTCTGCCGTAATGCTTCTCGATCGCGATGGCGTGCCGGGCGAGTTCGGTGACCTCGTCGTCGTCGATGGAGAACCGCAACCGCTCGTCGGCGTCGACGTCCACCCAGCGGGTCGCCGATGCGATACCCGTGCCCTCCGCGTATCGCATCGCCACGGCCTTCTCGCCGACGGTGCGGGACACGATGGCATCACGTCCGCTTCGGCCCTCCTCGATGGCGGGTTTGTAGACGTAGAACTCATCCGGGTTGACCGCGCCTTGCACCACGGCCTCACCCAAACCATAAGCGGCGGTGATGAATACGGCGCGATCGAAACCAGACTCGGTGTCGACGGTGAACATGACCCCCGACGCACCGATGTCGGTGCGGACCATGCGCTGTACGCCCGCGGACAGCGCGACCTCGTCGTGGACGAAGCCGTGGTGGACGCGGTAGGCGATGGCGCGGTCGTTGTACAGGGAGGCGAACACCGACTTGACCGCTTCGAGGATGTTGTCGATGCCGCCGATGTTGAGGTATGTCTCCTGCTGGCCGGCGAACGACGCATCCGGCAGGTCCTCCGCGGTGGCACTGGACCGCACCGCCCACGTCACCTCGTCCGGGTGGGTGTCGGCGGCCACCAGCTTGTCGTAGCCGGCGCGGATATCGCGCTCGAGTGCCTCGGGGAACGGGTGGTCGAGGATAAGCCGACGTATCTGCTCACCGCGCCGGGCGAGTTCGGTGACGTCCTCGACGTCGAGGCCGGTGAGAGTATCGCGGATCTTGGCATCCAGTCCACCTTCGGCGAGAAAGTCCCGGTAGGCATCGGCGGTCGTGGCGAAACCACCCGGAACGCGCACGCCGGCGTCGGCGAGGTTGACGACCATCTCGCCGAGCGAGGCGTTCTTACCCCCGACCTGCGGAACATCGGACATACCGATTTCGGTGAACCAGAGAATCGTAGACATCGAAAGCCTTTCGAGTGGTGTGCTGGACGTGTCAGCGGTGACGCAGCTTCATCGTCGTGAGAATGACGCTGGCCATTTCTTCCACGCTCATGGCGTGGGAGTTTATGAACGGAATCCCGTTGTCCCGGTACAGGGTTTCGGCATCGCGCAATTCGGTACGGCAGCGCGCGAGACTGGCGTAGCCGCTACCCGGGCGACGCTCGCCCCGTACTTGGCTCAGGCGCTGCGGTGTGGTGGTCAGCCCGAACAACCGGTCGCGGAAGGGTGCGACCGCCTCGGGCAGCACGCCCGGCCTGTCGTCGCTGGTGAGCGGATAGTTGGCCACCCGCAGACCGTGCTGCAGGGCGAGGTACATGGCGGTGGGCGTCTTACCGCAGCGCGACGGCGCGATGATGATGAGGTCGGCGCGGTCGACGTGCCGCAGGGACTGCGCGTCGTCGTGGGTGAAGGTGTACTCCACCGCGTCGATGCGATCGTGATAGCTGTCCAGGTCGCCGACGCGGTGGTATACGGTCGCATCCCCGGTCCGGGACGTCTCGAGAACCTCTTCGAGCTGGGCCAGGTGCGGGCCGAGCAGGTCGATGATCTCCCCCGGCGCCTGCTGGAACTCCGCGGCGACATCGGCGGCGCGGACGGTCACGAACACGATGGGGTCGGCCCCGGTGGAGGTGGCATCCGGCCCAGATACGGCGGCACGGATGACGCCGACGGCACGACGAGCCGCCGCGACCGTGTCGGTGAACGGCAGGACGTGCCGCTCGAAGGAGAATTCGGGAAACTGCGCCAGCAGCGCGTTCCCGAGGGTCTCGGCGGTGATGCCGGTGTTGTCGGAGACGAAGAACACCGACCGTTGCCTCGGATTCACCACACGCCCCCTGTCGACGTTGACCGTATCGGTCAACATATCAACAGCCCGCGCCCGCTCCGTGCGGTGACCGTGGATTCATGCTCGGAGAACGCCGTCGGCCCCGCATCCGGTGGACACGGGGCCGAGGCATCGTTCAGCGAAAAGAGCTGCGGGTCAGGCAGTTTCGGTGATCGGGCGATCCACCCAGCTCATCAGGTCGCGCAGCTTCTTGCCGG
>NZ_CALLZT010000008.1:0-29089 GCF_937858515.1 uncultured Gordonia sp.
GCGGGCCCGGTCGGTTTGCGGGCGGGGGGGGAAGTCCGTTGGCCCCCTCCCCCCCGCCCGCGCGGCCGCGGGGCCACGGGCGGGCCGGCCCCCCCCCCGCCGACCTTGAACCGCACCGCTTCGGCTGCGCACTTGTCGGCCGTCCCTTTACCGCCACCGCTGGCACCGACCGACGCCGTGAGCAAGTTCAGCGACACCGCACCGCCGATGATCGGCGGGAGCACGACCGTCGGCGGCACCGCCGCCACCGCCCGCATGAGCACGCCGGACAACACGCTGTAGCGCTCGGCGCTGCGGGAGTCGGCGAACGCTGCGATGTGCGCCAGGGTCTCGGTCGAGTCGAACAGGGAGCTGTTGACCTTCATGGTGGCGCGCAGGTACTCGGTCGCCATGGAATCGGCAGATGCCCCACTGTTGGCGGTATTGTCGACCTTGGACATTCGGTGTGTCCTTCTTTCTCGGACCCCCGGCCTGACTCGGTGACAGGCCGGGGGTCACTCGTTTCTACGGACGGAATTACGTTGTGGCGCTTGGGTTGTGGCGGTGAGGCGAGCCGGTCCGTAACCAGACACTCGCCCCACCGCCTCACCGACCGCGCCAGTTGGTCTAGCGGGCCGCGAAGATCGCTTCGGGGATATGCGGCCGCATGAGTGCATCGACGTCGGCGACCTTCACCCGGATGCGGGACCTCGGGGCGTCGTTGAGCCGGTAGGCGCGCAGCTCGCCCCGGTTCACCATGTCGCGAAGCTGGTATTTCGAGAATCCGATACGGATCGCGGCGTCGGCCAGGGACATGAATACGGGCTCGGCTACAGGTTCGTTAGTCGCCATGGGTGACGGTTTCCTCTGCTCTCGGGAGTCGATGACCCTTGGCCGGGCGTGAGGCGTGAGCGTGAGGGGAGCGTGGGCGTGATGGCCAAGTGCTGACGACAGTACACAACAGGCACGCGAAAGTCATTGGTACACAATGACTATGAGAGTCGCCGTTGTGGTCCGGGGCATGAGTCGACCCCCGCCAGCAGGTGCCGACGGGGGTCGTGGTCGAGGTCGGGGGAGTGCTACCTACCGGTGGCCAGCGCAGCTATCCGTTCCGCAAGCAGGGCGTCGCGGTCGGCGGCCCGCTCGGCGTAGTGCAGGGCCATTTTCGGGGAGCTGTGCCCGAGACGGGCCATCGACTCGGCGATCGTCGCCCCGGCGTACGCGGCCACCATTCCCGCATGGTGGCGCAAGTCGTGGAACCGCAGCGTCTCACGGCCCGCAGCGGCACGGGCGCGGTGCCAGTGGGGGCGGAACTTGCCCTCGGTGATCCGCTGGCCGTCGGCGTCGGTGAACAGGGGGGCGCCGTCACCGGGTCCGGTGTGGTCGACCAAGTGCGAGGTCAGTGCCTCGCGGACATGCGGGGGCACCGCTACTACGCGGGTGGACGTCTCAGACTTCGGCGCCGCGATCTCGGTCACACCGCCCCGACGGGTCATGCCCTTGGACACGTTGACTGTCGACCCATCTGTGGCGACGTCGGCCCGGTCGAGGGCGACCACCTCACCGAACCGCAGCCCGCACCATGCGGCCAGCAACACAGCAGCGGCGAGGTCCTCGGGCATCTTCCCTGCAAGGACATCGACCTCGGGGGACTCGATATGCACCACCGACCGGGCACGGCGGACTTTGGTCGCGTTCGGCACCTTGCACGGGGTCACCGGCAACAGTCCTTCGGCCACCGCAGCGGAGAACATCGAACTGACCATCTCGTAAGCGCGTGCCCTGGCCGTCGGCGTGCTCGCGTCGAGCTGCCCGAACCACTCGCGGACGTCAGCGACCGTTACATCGGTGATCGGCCGGTCGGCCAGCGTGGTACCGATCAGTCGGGTGTCGATAAGGTACCGGTACGAGTCCTTGGTCCTCCGGCTCATCGGCTTGTCCCGATGCCAGTCCTCGGCGAACTGCCCGACGGTGGTCGCGGCCTTCGCTGCCTTCGCCGCGCGGTCGGCCGGGGGAGTCCAGTTGTCGAGGTCGATCAGCCGCCGCTCACCTTCGAGCCATGCCACCGCAGCCGACTTGGTGGGGAAGGTGGCACCGGGCCGGTGCATCGTCCCGGCGTGGTTGTATCCGGCCGACCATCGTCCCGAACGTTCCTGTCGAGTCCGGCCGAAGCCTAATCGCCGTGGTTGCTTCGCCCGTGCCATTGTCTGCCCCATCTCTCGCGGTCGAGTTGCACAACAACTGCACAACAGTGACTGTTCAACACTGTACTTCACTGTCGTACTTCGAGGTGAGAAAAACACCTACTGAGCTGGTCATTATGGCGAGAACGTCGAGGTCGGCGAGGGTATGCGATTACCGCGTTCGGCTGGTTCGATCCCAGCCGGGACCACCGAGAAAACCTCCTGATACTCAGAAGGTTTCTGTTTCCCAGCCCGGTTGTGGCCTGCCTCTGGGCGCACGTCCATTTTTTTGCGAATCAGACATCTGAAGTCCGATTCGGCGTTACCGTGGCCGGAATCCACCCCCACACTCCCAAGGATTTCGCCATGCCCGAAGACTTGATCACCTTCCCGCACGAGTCCGGCAAGGACGTCTCGACACTTCCCGAAGGGTTTCAGGAGACCATCAGGATCCGGCCGGACGCGATCGCGTTGCGGAACGTCGGTGGCAGCGTGCAGATCACCTGGCGACAGTACGGCGAACGCGTCCGGGCAATCGCGCAGGGCCTCGCCGGTCTCGGGGTCAAACCCGGTGACACCGTCGGCATCATGTTGACCAACCGGCCGGAGTTCCACCTCGTCGATACCGCCGTGCTGCACTTGGGTGCCGTCCCGTTCTCCATCTACAACACCAGCGCTCCGGAGCAGGTCGAGTATCTTTTCGGCAATGCCGGAAACGACGTAGTGGTAACCGAATCGGTGTTTCTGCCGATCATCACCGCCGCGAAGACCGCAATCGAAACGGTCATCACCGTCGACGGCGCGGCGGGGACCCTGGCCCTGGCCGCACTGGAGTCCGCGGATGCGCCCGCCGGCTTCGACTTCGACGCGAGCTGGCGTGCGGTGACACCCGGGGATCTCGCCACCCTGATCTACACCTCCGGAACCACCGGACCGCCCAAGGGCGTCGAGGTCACCCACCGCAACATGATCGCCGAACTGGCCGCGCTGGCCGAGCATTTCGACGTCGGCTTCGACGACCGCCTACTGTCCTATCTGCCGGCTGCGCACATCGCCGACCTTGTGTCCACCCACGCGAGCAACATGATCCGCGGGCTGTTGATCACCTGCGAGCCCGATCCGCGGGCCATCGCCGCCGCGCTGCCTGATGCCCATCCGACCTTCTTCTTCGGTGTGCCCCGCGTGTGGCAGAAAATCAAGGCAGGTATCGAGGCAAAACTGGCCGAGGCGGACGGGATCAAAGGCACGTTGGCCGACTGGGCACTCGGTGTCGGCGATCAGGTTGCCGGTCTCAAGCTCGAGGGCAAGACGCAGTCGGGGCTGCTGGCCGTCCGGCATTCCCTCGCCGACAAGCTCGTCCTGTCGAAGTTGCGTGCGGCGATCGGTATGGACGCCATCAGATTTGCCGCTTCGGGTGCTGCCTCGATCCCACCGGAGGTACTACGGTTCTACCTCGGCCTCGGTATCCCGGTCCTGGAGGTGTGGGGTATGTCGGAAAGCACTGGCTGTTCGACTCTCACGACGCCCGACAACCTCGCGATCGGCACCGTCGGGCGCCCCGTTCGGGGTGTCGAGGCAAAACTCGCCGCCGACGGTGAGTTGCTGATCCGGGGGCCGGTGGTGATGCGCGGCTACCGCAATCAGCCGGAGAAGACCGCCGAGACCATCGACGCCGACGGCTGGCTCGCCACCGGCGACATCGCCACCATCGGCACCGACGGCAATGTCACGATCGTTGACCGCAAGAAGGAACTGATCATCAACGAGGCGGGCAAGAACCTTGCCCCCACGAATATCGAGAACACGATCAAGGCGGCGTCCCCGTTGATCGGCCAGATCGTCGCGATCGGCGAGGGCAAGCGCTATATCGCGGCACTCGTAGTGCTCGATCCGGACCTTGCGTCGGTGAAGGCACACAAGCTCGGGCTGGATGGGTCCGACCTGGTCGCCGTCTCCGCGCACCCCGACGTGGTCGCTGAGGTGAAGGCGGCGGTGGCGGCGGGCAACAAGAAGCTCTCGCGCGTCGAGCAGGTGAAGCGCTTCGTGATCGTGCCGACGCCATGGGAGCCCGGCGGTGACGAACTCACCCCTACCATGAAGCTGCGCCGTAACCCGATCACCGCCAAGTACGCCTCGGAAATTGTTGCGCTGTACGCGGATTCGGTGGAAGACGGTGTCGTCGACATGCGCTGACAGGCGGACCGGATGTCGGTCGCCACGCATGTTTCCCGGGCGGCAGCCAGATTCGGATCGGCACGGTTTGCTGTAGCGGACGCTTGGTTGTGAGCAGCGTGATAGACGACACTTCGGAACTTTGTTAGTGTCACCTCTCATGCACTCGACGTTGCTGGGGCTCTCCCATGCACAAGTTGCCCCAGCGGACACCCGGCCAGGTGTCGGCGTTGCCGAGGCTCTTGCTGAAATCCGTAAGCCTGTTGCGGTCGTATCGTCAGCGCTCGGGCCCGTACCCGTCGTGGTGGGCGACGGTGGTCTGGCCGAGATCGCCGGAGAAGAATTGCTGGCGCTGCTGCCGCCCATCTACCCGGAATGGCTCGGTGAGCGATCGTTCACCGCCGCTCATGGCGTGCGCTTTCCCTACGTCGTCGGTGAGATGGCCCGTGGCATCGCCACACCCCGCATGGCGATCGCCGCGGTTCGGGCCGGCGGTATGGGCTTCTACGGCAGCGCCGGCCTCGACCTGGATACCGTCGAAGCGGGCGTCCGTGAGATTCAGGAAGCCCTCGGGCCGGACGCCCCCGGATGGGGAGCCAATCTGATCCACAATGTGCAGGATGACCGTCGCGAGATGGCGACAGTCGAACTGTTCATCCGCATGGGTGTGCGCTGCGTGTCCGCCTCGGCGTTCATGCAGCTGACCCCGGCAGTGGTGCTCTACGCGGCCAAAGGCCTGCGCCGCGGCGGCGACGGTCAGATCCTGCGGTCGGGCCGCATCTTCGCCAAGGTGTCCCGTGACGAGATCGCCCGGCACTTCCTGATGCCGGCGCCCGAGCAGATGCTGCACGCCCTGGTCGCCGAAGGCCGGCTCACCGCGGAGGAAGCCGCCCTGGCCGCCGAGGTTCCCATCGCCGAGGACATCACCGCGGAAGCCGATTCCGGCGGTCATACCGACAACCGCGCGCTCACCGTCCTGCTGCCGCGTCTGATCGCGTTGCGCGACGAGATCGCCGAACAGTACGGCTACGCGGTCCTGCCGCGCGTGGGTGCGGCCGGCGGCATCGGCACACCCGCCGCGGTGGCGGCCGCGTTCTCCGCGGGTGCCGCCTACGTCCTGACCGGTTCGGTCAACCAGTCGGCCTTGGAGAGCGGGCTGTCCGAGGACGGCCGCGACCTGCTGGCACTGGCCCAGGCCACCGACGTGGCGACCGCTCCCGCCGCCGACATGTTCGAGATGGGTGTGACCGTCCAGGTTCTCAAGCGCGGGACCATGTTCGCTCAGCGCGGCCAGCGGCTCACCGAGTTCTACCGCAAGTACAACTCGTTCGACGAAGCCCCCGCCGACGAGGTGCAAAGCCTGGAGAAGACGGTGCTGCGCCGCGCGATCTCCGACATCTGGGCCGAGACCAGGGACTTCTTCTCCACCCGCGATCCACGTGAGATCGCACGTGCTGAGTCCGACCCACACCATCTGATGGCACTGGTGTTCCGCTGGTACCTGTTCTCCGGTGCGCAGTGGGCACGCGAGGGTGACACCGACCGCCGCGGCGACTACCAGATCTGGTGCGGCCCCGCGATGGGCGGATTCAACGATTGGGTCAAAGGGAGCTTCCTCGAACCCGTCGGCGCCCGCACCACCGGCCAGATCGCCCTCAACCTGCTCGAAGGTGCGGCGACCGTCACCCGCGCCGGCCAGCTACGCACCGCGGGCGTCGAACTGCCGCCCGGCGCATTCGATTTCCGCCCCAGACCACTGGGTTGACCGACCATCCGGGCTGACTGCCCACCGGAATTGTCCTGTCCAGGCTTGCACAGCGAAGAGGAATTTTGAGCGACACCGCGAAGAACCACGTTTCCCCACCAGTTGCCGTTATCGCCATGAGTGCGATCTACCCGGGGGAGACCGGTCTTGAGGGCTACTGGCGGACTGTCTCCGGTGGCCGTGACGCCATCACCGAGGTGCCGCCCACACACTGGCTGATCGACGACTACTACGACGCCGATCCGTCGGTACCGGACAAGACCTATTGCAAGCGGGGCGGATTCATTGACCCGGTGCCGTTCGACCCGGTCAAGTTCGGTATTCCGCCGAACGCGTTGCAAACTACCGACTCGGCGCAGATCCTGGCTCTCATCGCTGCCAAGCAGGTCCTCGACAAGGTGACCGGTGGCCGTGATGATGTCGACCTCGACCGGACCGACATCATCCTGGGCGTGGCCTCCACCACCGAACTCGTCGTGCAGGCAGGCGCGCGGCTGCAGGGCCCGGTGTGGCGTAAGGCGATGCTGGAGAACGGCTTGTCCGAGGCCGAGGCCGAGGAGATCTCCGGCGATATCGCCGCCCATTACCCGCCGTGGGTGGAGAGCACCTTCCCGGGCCTGCTCGGCAACGTGGTCGCCGGACGGGTCGCCAACCGGCTCAACCTCGGTGGCTGCAACTTCGTGATCGACGCCGCGTGCGCGAGTTCGCTGGCATCGTTGCAGTCGGCGCTGCACCGGCTGTATCTGCACGAGGCCGACACCGTCATCACCGGCGGCGTCGACGCCCTCAACGACGTGATGATGTACATGTGCTTCTCCAAGACCCCGGCCTTCTCCAAGTCGGGCGACATCCGGCCGCTGTCGGACGGCGCTGACGGAACCCTCATCGGTGAAGGCGTGGGCATGGTCGCCCTCAAACGCCTCGATGACGCCGAACGCGACGGCGACGACATCTATGCCGTCATCCGCGGCATCGGCTCTTCCTCGGATGGCCGCGCATCCAGTGTGTACGCCCCGCGCTCGGAAGGTCAGGCCAAGGCAGTCCGCGCGGCCTACCGGAACGCCGGGTACGAACCCACCACCATCGGCCTGCTCGAAGCGCACGGCACCGCCACCAAGGCCGGTGACGCCGCCGAGTTCGCCGGACTCAAGTCGGTGTTCACCGATACCGACAACCGGATCGCGATCGGCTCGGTGAAGTCCCAGATCGGTCACACGAAGGCCGCCGCGGGCGCCGCCGGACTCATCAAAGCCATTCTTGCGCTCCAGCATTCGACCCTTCCGGGGACCCTCAAGGTGGAGCGGCCCAACCCCGATATGGGTATTGAGGAGACGCCGTTCTATATCAACAGCACCACCCGTCCGTGGGTGCGTACCGACGAGACGCCGCGCCGCGCATCGGTGAGTTCGTTCGGCTTCGGTGGCACCAATTTCCATGTGACCCTGGAGCAGTACGAGGGCAAGAACCAGGCGCGGCGGCTGCGCACGTTGCCCACCGAGCTCGTCGTGCTCAGCGGCGCGAACGAGGCCGAATTGGGGGCCAGGGCCACCGCGATCATCGAGCAGGCCCGTGGCGGCGAGAGCCTCGCGCGCATCGCGTTCGAGGCCGCACAGGAATTCGACGCATCGCAGAGTGCGCGGGCGGCACTGGTTGCCGATGACACCACGGTGCTGACCACGCTGGCCGAGAAACTGCGCACCGCGCTGGCCGACGGCAAGGGCGCTCAGCTCAAGGACCGCAACATCTTCGTCGGTTTCGGCGCCCCGCGCGAAGGTAAGACCGCCTTCCTGTTCCCGGGTCAGGGCAGCCACTACATCGGGATGGGTGCCGACCTGGCCCTCGACTTCCCCGAGGCACTTGAGGTCTGGGACGGTCTGACCGGCGATCTCGCCGACCTGCACAACGCGGTCTACCCCGAACCGGCCTTCGACGACGAGACCCGCGCCGTGCAGAACAACGCGCTGACCTCGATGGAGACCGCCCAGCCGGCGATCGCAGCCATCAGCCTTGCGCAGTTGGCGTTGCTCGATGAACTCGGGGTCAAGGCCGATGCCGCCGCCGGACACAGCTTCGGTGAGGTCACCGCGCTCGCGGCGGCCGGTGTGCTGCCCGTCGATCGGTTGATGGAAACCGCACGGACGCGTGGCCACCTGATGGCTGAGGCCGGTAGCGGCAAGGATGCAACGATGCTGGCGATCATCGCCGGCGCCGACGAAGTACGCGCACTGCTCGACGCGCAGCCGGAGACAGACGGCACCCTGGTCATCGCCAACGACAACGGCCCCCGCCAGGTGGTCGTCGCCGGGCACATCGCCGAGATCGAGAACGTCGAGCGGGCGGCTGGCGAGGCGGGTCTGCGGACCAAGCGCCTCACGGTCGCCTCGGCGTTCCACTCGCCGATCGTGGCGGAGAGTTCGGCGCCGTTCGCCGAATACCTCAACACGCTGCCGCTCGGCGAGTCGCACCTGACCGTGTATGCCAACGCCACCGCACAGCCGTACGGCGACGACCCGACCGCCCAGCTCGCCGACCAGGTTCGTCAGTCGGTGCGTTTCCGGGAGATGATCCAGGCGATGGCCGCTGATGGCGTCACCCGCTTCATCGAGGTCGGGCCCGGCCGTGTGCTCACCGGACTGGTCAACCAGATCCTCGGCGACACCCCGCACCTGGCAGTGGCCCTCGATGATCCCAAGGTTGCGGACCTGCGCGGCTGGCACCGCGGTCTGGCCGCACTCGCCGCCGACGGCGTCTCCCTGGATCTGGTCACGCTCTACGACCACTACGAGGAGCCCGCCAAGTTCGTGGCCGCGCCCAAGTACGCGGTGATGGTCGGCGGCGCCAATGTCGGCAAGCCGTATCCGCCGGCCGACGGCAAGGTGGTCATCACCCCCAAGCGCAAGCGCACCCCGCTCGCGGCCGCTGCACCGACAGCGGTTTCGGCACCGGTGAAGTCGGTTGCCGCACAATCTGTCCCGGCCGCACCGAAGCCGGCTCCGGCAGCGCCCGCCGCAACACCCGCACGCGCGGTGTCGGCCGCCCCGGTGGCCGCAGCGCAGCCTCAGCGCCCACCGACACCCGTGCCCGCAGCAGCAGAAAGTTCCACTGTGACCTCACAATCGCAACCGGCCTCCGGTGCGCCCGCCCCCCGTACCGCTTCGGCACGCGCCGCTGCGCCGGCCGATGACGCTCCGCTGTCGATGGACGCGTGGAGTTTGATCGACCGCATCCAGAAGGAGACCGCCGCCCAGCACGAGCGGTATCTGGACGTCGTGGCCGACAGTCACCAGCAGTTCCTCGACATGTCGACCCGGATGCTCGCCGAGATCGTCGGTGACCCGGCGTCGGCGGCCGTAGTGACCCCGCAGCGTGCGGCATCCGCAGCGGTTCAGGCTCCGGTGGTGCAGGCTCAGGCCGCGCTGGTCGCACCCGCACCGCAGCCCGCTCCCGTGGTCGCGGCTGCGCCCGCTGTTGCCCCGGCCGCACCGGTGCCGGTCGTCGTCAAGCCCGCCCCTGCACCCGCACCCGTCGCGGCTCCCGCCCCGGCCGCTGCTGCGCCGATCGTCCCGGCTCCTGCCGCCGCGCCGGGCAAGTCGGCCAGCGATGTGGTGCTGGAGATCGTGTCGGAGAAGACCGGCTATCCCGCGGACATGCTGGGTCTGGAGATGGAGATGGAGGCCGAGCTCGGTATCGACTCCATCAAGCAGGTCGAGATCCTGTCCGCCTTACAGGCCAAATACCCCGGCGCACCCGAAATCCCGGGTTCGGAGCTGGCGTCGATGCGGACCCTGCAGGACGTCGTGAATGCCACGTCGTCGTTCGTCTCCGCCGCACCGGCTCCGGCCGCTGCTCTGGTTGCCGCGGCGCCCGCTGCTGCGCCGGGCAAGTCGGCCAGCGATGTGGTGCTGGAGATCGTGTCGGAGAAGACCGGCTATCCCGCGGACATGCTGGGTCTGGAGATGGAGATGGAGGCCGAGCTCGGTATCGACTCCATCAAGCAGGTCGAGATCCTCTCGGCGCTTCAGGCGCAGTACCCGGGTGCCCCGGAGATCCCCGGTTCCGAACTGGCGTCGATGCGCACCCTGCAGGACGTGGTGAACTCGGTGTCCTCGTTCGTCACCGCCGCACCGGCTCCGGCCGCTGCTCCGGCTCCGGCCGCCGCGCCCGGCAAGTCGGCCAGTGACGTGGTGCTGGAGATCGTGTCGGAGAAGACCGGCTATCCCGCGGACATGCTGGGTCTGGAGATGGAGATGGAGGCCGAGCTCGGTATCGACTCCATCAAGCAGGTCGAGATCCTCTCGGCGCTTCAGGCGCAGTACCCGGGTGCCCCGGAGATCCCCGGTTCCGAACTGGCGTCGATGCGCACCCTGCAGGACGTGGTGAACTCGGTGTCCTCGTTCGTCACCGCCGCACCGGCTCCGGCCGCTGCTCCGGCTCCGGCCGCCGCGCCCGGCAAGTCGGCCAGTGACGTGGTGCTGGAGATCGTGTCGGAGAAGACCGGCTATCCCGCGGACATGCTGGGTCTGGAGATGGAGATGGAGGCCGAGCTCGGTATCGACTCCATCAAGCAGGTCGAGATCCTCTCGGCACTGCAATCCCGCTACCCGGGTGCCCCGGAGATTCCCGGTTCCGAGCTCGCGTCGATGCGCACCCTGCAAGACGTGGTGAACTCGATCGCGGGTTTTGACGGCGGCAGCGCTACGACGGCCAAAGCCGTTGCCGCAGCATCTGATTCGGCCGATTTCGACGCCACACCCACTGTCGGTCTGAGCTGCACCGAAGCGCAGCTGCGTGTCGTACCGCCAGCCGGTTTCGCCATGGGTGGCCTGCAGGACGGCGACGTACTGATCACCTGTGAGGACCCGGCCTTTGCCGACGCCCTCGAACGGGTGCTCGTCACCCACGGCATCAAGGCCAGGGCCGTCGACGAGGTGCCCGACGAGGCAGGCGCGGTCATCAGCCTCGCCGCGCTCGGCACCGTCCGGACCCCCGACGAGTGCGTCGACATGCACGTGCGCGCCTTCCATGCCGCCCGGGCTGTCGCCAAGAGCAGCGCCGCATCACGAGTGTTCGTCACCATCCAGGCCACCGGCGGCACCTTCGCCGGCGGCGACGTCCCGACCGGCGTCGCCAGCCTTGTCAAGACCGCGAGCTGGGAGTGGCCCAACGCATCAGTGCGCGCCATCGACATCGAAATCCTCGATCCTGAACGGATCGCGGCCGAACTCCTCGCCGGCGGCAGCGGTGTCGAGGTGGCCCTGCGGGCCGACGGCACGCGCCTGGTCGCCATCGACGAGGTCGACGCCACCGAGGTCGGGGAGACCATCCCCGTCCCGGCCGAAGGTGTCGTCGTCGTCACCGGCGGTGCCCGCGGCGTGACCGCACGCTCGGCGCTGGCACTGGCCAGACGGCACGGTCTGCGGCTGGCTCTGCTTGGCCGCACCGCACTGGCGCCGGAGTCGGCGGACGAGCCGGCCGGCACCACCGCCACCGAGATCGCGACCGCACTCGCATCCTCGGCCCGCGCCCGCGGGGAGTCCCTGACCCTGCCGCAGGCCCGCGCCGCAGCCGAAAAGCTGCTTGCCGCAAGGGAAGTTCGGGAGACGCTAGCGACCGCCCAGCGGCAAGGGACGGTGGCACAGTACTTCGCCGCCGACACCACCGACCGGGATGCGCTGTACGCCTCGCTGGAGCAGGTGCGTCACACCCTCGGCCCGATCGTAGGGCTCGTCCACGGCGCCGGCGTCCTCGCCGACCGCCGTCTGGAAGACCTCGAGGACGACGGCTTCCTGCGGGTATTCCGCACCAAGCTGATCGGTGCCGAAACCCTCCTGGCGGCCACCTCGGCCGATGAACTGCGGTTCATCGCCTTGTTCTCATCCATTGCGGCCCGCGCCGGCAACCCCGGACAGGCCGCCTACGCCTCCGCCAACGCGGCACTCGACTCCATCGCGGCCCGCGAGGCCCGTCGCCGCGGCGACAACTGCGTGGTCCGGGCGTTCGGCTGGGGTCCGTGGGACGGCGGCATGGTCGACGCGACGCTCAAGAGCCGCTTCACCGAGGCAGGCGTCGGAGTCATCCCGATCGGGGAGGGTGCCGAGTTCTTCGCCCGGCACGCCCTGGGACGGGCATCGGCCACCGCCGTTGTGGTCGCCGCCCCGGCAGCACCGCAGCTGCGGTCGACCACCCTGTCCTGGGACATCTCCGTGGAGGCGGCGCCGGTGCTCGCCGACCATCAGGTGCGCGGCAACGTCGTTATCCCGGTGGTGTTCGTTCTCGATGCCGTACTGCGTGCAGTGCGTGGTCTGGCCGACGCAGACGCCCCGGTGATCCGGGACTTCCGCGTGCTGTCGGGAGTGACGTTCCCGGCAGGGGAGCAGCACGCGCTGACCATCGAGGTCGTGGCGGATGGCGCCGCCTACGCGGTCAGCATCCGCGACGCCGGCGGCCTGACCCGCTACAGTGCCCGAGTCGAATCGGGGTCGGCCACTGATCTGCCGGTGTCGGTATCGGCTGCCGGTGACCGAGCGTGGCCGTTCGGAGTGGCCGATGTGTACGCGGGACCGCTGTTCCACGGACCGGCGTTCCAGGTGATCGACCAGCTCACCGCATTCGGTGCGGCCGGCGGTTCGGCCCTGCTCAAGGTGAAGGGTGAGGCCGGCTGGACCGGCGGCGCCTGGTCGACCGATCCCGCCGCGCTCGACGGCGCCCTGCAACTGGGCATTCTGTGGGCCTCGGCGCAGGGAATGCCGCTGGTTCTCCCCGTCAGCGTGGGGCGTGCGGTGTTCACCGCACCGTTCCCCGCTGAAGGTGAAGTGCAGTGCCGTCTGGCGGCGTTCCCGCTCGGCGACAAGCGTGTCGACTACGACATCGTGTTCGAGACCACCGACGGTGCACCGATCGCGTCACTTGAAGGTGTCGAGTTCTATGTCGCCGGTAACGCAGACGGTGCCACCGCGTGAGCGATTTCGCGCCGATCGCGATCGTCGGCCGCAGTTGCCTGCTGCCCGGAGCATCGACCCCGAGTGACCTGTTCGACGCCACTCTGGCCGGCCGCAGCCTGCTGACCCCCACCCCGCGCGATCACTGGCGCGGGGTGGACCCGCAGGCGTTGGCAACCAGCGACAAACCGGGCCTGCGGGTCGCCTCGGCCACCGGCGGCATCGTGGACGACTCTGCGCTGGACCTGACCGATATCGCGGCACGGATCCCGGACTTCGATCGGCTTGATCCGCTGGTGAGCTGGCTGGCGCACTGCGTGCGGACGGCGCTGCCCGGCAACGAGGCAACGACGCGAACCGGTCTGATCGTCGGCAACCTGTCCTACCCGTCGACGATGAACACCGCGTTCGTCGAAAGTGTCTGGGCGGGCGGCGAGGACGTCGACCCCCGCAACCGGTTCTCCTCGGGCTTGCCGGTGCACCTGGTCGCCGGGGCGCTGGGCCTCGACGGTCCGGCGTACGCCCTCGACGCCGCGTGCGCGTCGTCGCTGTACGCGATCAAACTGGCCTGTGATGCCCTCCATGACGGCGCCGCCGACCTGATGCTCGCCGGAGGTATCAACGGCGCCGACGATCTGTTCCTGCATCTCGGGTTCACGTCCCTGAGGGCACTGAGCCCGTCGGGCCGCTCCCGCCCGTTCCACGCCGAAGCCGACGGCCTGGTGCCGTCCGCCGGTGCCGCCCTCGTCGCTCTCAAACGGCTCGCCGACGCCGAACGCGACGGTGATCGCATTCTCGGTGTCATCAGAGGCGTCGGGTTGTCCAACGACGGCCGCCAGAGCGGCATCCTGGCGCCGGCGGCGTCCGGGCAGACCGCCGCGATGCGTGATGCGCTTGCCCAGGCGGGCCTGGATCCGGCCGATGTCGACTACATCGACTGCCACGCCACCGGCACCGTCCTGGGCGATGCCACCGAACTGGAAAGCCTGCGCGAAGCCTACGGTGACGCACCCCTCAAACTCGGTGCCCTTAAAGGCAACCTCGGGCACACGATCACAGTGTCGGGGGCGGCGAGCCTGGTCAACGTGCTCTCGGCGATGGAGGCCGGCACGCTGCCGCCGTCGCTGTGCGACACCCAGACCCCGGCCCTGGCCGACACCCCGTTCACGCTGGTGACCGAACCCACCCGCTGGGACGCGGCCGTCAAGACGGCGGCGGTCAGCAACTTCGGGTTCGGCGGCAACAACGCCCACCTGATCGTCCAGAACTACGTACCCGCCGAGCAGCAATCGCCGGCAACGCCGCCCGCACGGCACGACGGCGACGTCGTCATATGCGGTCTGGGGGCGGTCACCGGCGACACCGCCGACATCGACGAATTCCGCAGGCGCGCACTCGGTCCCGAAGCCGAACCGACCGCGCTCGACAATGTGCGACTCGAACTGGCCGGCCTGGGTTTCCCACCCAGCGAACTCAAGGGCAGCCTCGCCCAGCAGACCACGGTCCTTGCCGCCGCCGCGCAGGCGCTGCACGGGATCGGCACCGAACGTGATCGCACCGGCGTCGTCATCGGCATGGGCTGCGATGCGATGATCGGCCGCCAGCGCCTTCGGGTCCTGCACACCGACGACGAGGCGTGGCTGACCGCCAACACCCAATCGGCGCCGCAACTGACCGCCGACGGAGTGGTGGGCACGATGCCCAACATCCCCGCCAACCGCATTCACGCTCAGCGTGACTTCCGCGGGTTCGGGTTCACCGTGTCCAGCGAGGAACTGTCGGGCATCACCGCCCTGAAGATCGCCGCCCGCGCGTTGCGCGCCGGAGAACTCGATACCGTGCTCGCCGGCGCCGTCGATCTGTGCCGTGAACCGGCGCACCGACGGGCAGCCGATGCCGTCACCGGCGACACCACCGAGCACGGCGATGCCGCGGTGGTGTTCGTCCTCAAACGGCGCGCCGATGCCGAGGCCGCAGGGGAGCAGATCCTTGCAGTCCTCGACACCGACAGCACCCCGGACACCGACAGCACCCCGGACGCGGATTCGGCGGCGATCGCCGCGGGCCGCTTCGGACGTACCCACGCCGCATCGGCGGCCGTCGAGATCGCCGCACAGGTCATGGCGCTCGGTTCCCGAGTCCGGGTCGAGCCCAGCGGTCCGCAACCCGCGCCGGCCGAGAACACCGCCCAGGTGCGGGTATCCGCGCTCGGCGGCCGCACCGACAGTATCGGCGTGCGCGTCGACACCGATGCTCCCGCGCCACTGTCACCCGGACTGCTGCCGATCACCGAGCGATATTCCGCCGGTAGTGATGCCGAACTGCTGGACGCACTACGCAGCGGCCGGCAGGGCGGCGACGGACCGGTACGGTGCGCGCTCGTCGCCGACAATCCGGCCACCCTCGACACCTTGCGCCGCGGCGCCGCCGACCAGCTCGCGCGCGGTGCGGCACCGGCCGGGCCCGGCATCCTGTTCGCCGACGCCCCGATCAGCGGCGAGATCGGCTTCACCTTCACCGGTGCGGCCGCCGCCTATCCCGGAGCAGGCCGCGAACTGCTGCTGGCCTGGCCCGAGGTGGCCGAGGCACTGGCACAACGGTTTCCCGGCGGCGCCGACCTGGTTCCGGAGATGTACGGCGACGACATCACCGGCCTGGATCCGTACTTCCAGCTGACCGGCTGCGCGGTCGTATGCCAGACCCAAGCCGAATTCTCGCGGACCGTGCTGGGCCTGCAACCGACGGCAGCGATCGGTCTGTCATCCGGCGAGACCAATTCACTGATGGCATTCGGGGTGTGGCGCGACCTGCAGCCCATGCTTGCCGAGATCGTCGACTCACGCATGTACGGTCGGCAGATCACCGGTGAATGCCGCATCGCCGGCGAGGCCTGGGGCGAGGGCAGCAAGCCCACCGAGTGGGAGTGCTGGCGGATCAGCGCACCGCGCGAGCAGATCGACGCGGCGCTCGCAGCAGAACCTCGCGCCTACATGACGATTGTGCAGGCACCCGACGATTGTGTGATCGGTGGCGACCCACAGGCGTGCAAACGGGTGATCGAGGCGCTCGGCAACCCGCCCAACATGTACCTCGGCCTGGACATGGTGATCCATTGCGAGGCGATGACACCGTTCACCGACGTGTGGCACCGCATCCACTCCCGCGAGACCTTCCCGGTGCAGGGCGTGCGCTTCTACAGCAACGGCGTCACCGGCGCGTACACCCCGACCCGTGAGGCCGCGGCCGACGCGATCACCCGGCAGGCACTCGAACCGATCGACTTCCCCGCCACGATCCGTCAGGCATGGGATGACGGCGTCCGCGTCTTCGTCGAGCACGGCCCGCGCGGGATCCTGACCGCCGCGATCCCCAAGATCCTCGGCGATCGGCCGCACGTGGCGGTTGCCCTCGACGCACAGGAACGGCGTGGGCTGCGCGCACTCGCCGAGACCGTGTCCAAGCTGTGGGTGCACGGGGTGCCGGTGGCCGTCGAGAACTTCGACGCCCGCATCCAGTACCTACGGGACCAGCAGTCCGGCGAATCGTCAGAATCCGTGCGCACATTGAGCTTTGCCGGGCACTGGCCCGACATCACGCCCGCTGCCGGAGCTTCCGCGACCGCGACCCCCGCGACCGCCAGTCCTGTGGTACCGCCGGCCCCGAGTGCTCCGGGCGGCCCCAACGGTCAGGCCGTTATATCACCGAAAATCATTGAACCAGTGGCTGTTTCAGCAGACCAGAAGGTGAGTTCCCTGATGCCCGTACCCGACACCGCCCCGGCACAGCACATGCCGCCGGCACCGTCGTACCCACCCGCGCTGGTCCTGCCGCAGACCGTGGTCACCCAGACCGAGTACGTGAGCGTTCCCGCCGCTGCGTCCGCCGCACCCACCGGCCAGGTACCGGCACCCACGGTCAGTGACCCGTCCGCCGCGGTGCTCGGCGTCATCGACTCGGTCGGTGCCGCGCACACCTCGTTCGTCGAACGACAGGCGCAGGCACATGCCGCGTTCCTGCAGACACGTGAGGCGATGCTGGCGGTGGTTGCCCGCCGCCGCGGTGAACTGCCTGCACGTATTGTGGCCGGTCCATCGGCACCTGCCGCTGCGCCGTCCGCCGCAGCGGTCGTCGCCGCGCCAGTGATCTCCACACCTGTGGTTTCCGCGCCGGCAGCGGCTGCACCCGTCGTCGCCGCGCCGGCAGCGCCGGCCCCGATCGCGGCCCCGCCGGCACCCGCGCCGGCCGCAGCTCTCGTGCCGCCGCAGACACCTCCTGTGCGTGAGGAATCGGCCCCCGCTCCGTCGGCCGCGGGACCGGCTCCGCTGTGGACCCGCGCGCAACTCGAAATCCTCGCCGGAGGCAATGTCTCGGAGGTCATGGGGCCGAAGTTCGCCGAATACGATCAGTACGAGCGGCTGGTGCGGATGCCCGAACCGCCGCTGCTGCTGGCCGACCGGGTGATGAGCATCGACGGTGAACCGGGCACCATGAAGACCGGCACCATCGTCACCGAAACCGACGTCGACCCCGACGCCTGGTACATGCACAACGGACGCATGTCACCGGGTGTGGTCATCGAATCGGGGCAGGCCGACCTGCTGCTCGCTTCGTGGCTCGGCGCCGACTTCAGCAACCGCAGCGAACGTGTGTACCGGCTGCTGGGCTGCGATCTGACGTTCATGGGTGAGCTGCCCAAGGGCGGGGAGACGCTGCACTACGAGATCCACATCGACGGCCATGCCAAGACCGGCGACACCCGCCTGTTCTTCTTCCACTACGACTGCTACATCGGCGACCGCCTGATGATCTCGGTCCGCAACGGCCAGGCCGGGTTCTTCTCCAACGCCGAACTCGCCGACTCCGACGGTGTGCTCTGGGATGCCGCCGACGACGCACCCCGCGAGGGCGCTCGCCGCGACACACCGCCGCAGGTCACCACCAAGCGGTCCTTCAGCGCCGCCGACCTGGAGGCCTACGTCGACGGTCACGCCTACACCTGCTTCGGTGAGGGCTTCGAGCGTGCCGCCGCGCATTCGCGCACCCCGTCGCTGCCCAAGGGCCAGCTGCGGTTGTTCGACGAGATCGCCGAATTCGATCCGGAGGGCGGCCCGTGGGGCCGCGGCTACCTGCGCGCCCGCGCGCACGTGCCGGCCGACTCCTGGTTCTACAACGGGCATTTCAAGAACGACCCGTGCATGCCCGGCACCCTGATGGCCGATGCGGCCACGCAAGCACTGTCGTTCGCGATGGCCGCCTACGGCTTCACCATCGAACACGACGGCTGGCGCTTCGAGCCGGTGCCCGACGAGATGAGCCGGTTCGTATGCCGCGGGCAGGTCATCCCGGACGCCGACCACACCCTCGACTACGAGGTCTTCATCGAAGAAATCGTCGACGGACCCATCCCGACGGTGTACGCCGCATTGCTGTGCCGCAGCGACGGTTTCAAGGTGTTCCACGCCCGCCGCTTCGGTATCCGGCTGGTCCCGGACTGGCCGATGCCCCCGGGTGCCCCCGGCCCGGTGCACATCCTGGAAGGCACCACCGACGTTCGCGGCGACTACGGTGCGCTGCTCGCCTGTGGTCGCGGCATGCCCTCGGACGCGTTCGGTGAGCTGTACAAGCCGTTCGACGGCACGCGTCGCGCGCCGCGTCTGCCCGATGAGCCGTACCACTTCGTCTCGCGGATCATCAGCGTCGACAGCCCGCCCGGGGTGCCGACCAAGGGCGGCACCTGCGTCGCCGAATACGACGTGCCCGCCGACGCCTGGTACCTGGCCGACACCCACTCTGATGCCGTGCCGCTGTCGGTGCTGATCGAAATCCTGCTGCAGCCGTGCGGCTGGCTGTCCTCGTACAACGGCTTCGCCGCCAATCGTCTCGACGACGTGCTGTTCCGCAACCTCGACGGCAAGAACATCACCCAGCTGCGCCCGGCCCTCGTCGGCACCTTGCGGGTGTCGACGACGATGGAACGCTACGCCGAGGGCGGCGGATCGACGATCTGCTTCTTCGACGTCGTCTGCACCCAGAACGACGAAGTGGTCATGACGATGAACACCGCGTTCGGCTTCTTCAAGCCGGAGGCGATGGAGAACCAGGTGGGTCTCAAGTCGCCGCAGTTCACCCTCGACGGGCTGAACGCAGAGGCCCCGGTGAACGTCGAGTACCTCGGTCCGGAACTGTCCGGCGCGCCGTACCTGCATCAGGGACGCCTACAGGTGCTCGACCGTGTCAAGTTCTGGCCGGGTGCCGGCGAGGCCGGTCTGGGCCGCGCCGTCGCCATCTACGACGTGCACCCGGAGGCCTGGTTCTTCAAGGCGCACTTCTTCCAGGACCCGGTGCAGCCCGGCTCGCTCGGCCTGGAAGCGATGCAGCAGTGTGCTCGTGCCGCTGCCCGGCTCGCCGGTGTCGCCGACGGTGCCACCCACTTCGAGCAGGTCGCCCACGACCAGTCCTTCGACTGGAGCTTCCGCGGCCAGGTCACGCCGCTGGCCAAGTTGGCCCGCTCGGCCGTGGAGATCCTGTCGGTGGAAACCGACGAACGCGGCACCCTCGTCGTGTTCAACGGCACCTTCTGGGTCGACGACCTGTGCATCTACGAAACGAAGAAGATGGGCGTCCGCGCCGTCCGCGCCTGACACACCCCTCGATTGTGTGAATCCACCCCGCCGGCACACGGGGTGGATTCATGCATGTGGAGTGGTAACTGGGGTCTCTGTGCCTTGGTTGTGGCACTGGAGAACCGGACTTCACGCGATAGTCCGGCGTTGCTAGGGTGACCGGCATGGCTGACAGCGACTCTCGTGATCGGTCCGACGACCGACTCCGGGTGGGTAATCCGGAAAGGGAACGCGCAGTCAGAATCCTCAGCGAAGCATTCGCAAATGCTTACCTTGATGTATCGGAGTTCGAGGAACGCTCAGGGCGTGCCTACCGAGCGCGTACGCGTCGTGAACTCCTCGAGGTCGTCGAAGATCTCCCGGGTGCCGCCACTGCGCTGTTCGGCGCTCCGATATCGGCAGTAGGCGGGACGCCAGGTGCGCTCCGCGATTCTGTTGTTCCGGCAGATCACCGGGTCGAGTACAACGTCCACATGAAAAAGGTGAAACGCGTCGGGGTGTGGACCCCCGATCTGGCCATGCTGTTCACCGGATCGACGGCGACCATCGACCTGGACTTCGCGCAGGCCCAACTCCTGGGGCCAGTGGTCGACATCGAGTTGAAGGTATCGACGGCGAAGGTCAAGATCGGAATCGGATCGGACCAGCAGGTGCGAACCGACGGACTATGGAGTCCCGGAAGATTCTCTGTCATCGACAAGTCCGATGTGCCGATGGGTCCGATCCGGACAACCATCAACGTACATGGGTCCATGACGTCGATGAGCCTGCTCGTAGTCCGGAATTCGAGATAACCGATCACTGGTCATTGAGCACCTCGATGACCTCTCACTTCAGATGTGCGGCGGTACCGGGATCGAAGCTGCGGTCGCTGTGTCATCACATGTCTGCGCGCAGTCGTTCTGCATTGCGTGCAATCGAGTCGCGAACAATGTTGCGCTGATTGTCGGCGAGAGTGTCCCAGGACGTGTCGTTGTGTTCGAGCACCCTTGTGGCGACGCCCACCACCACGTCGGTGACCTCGTTCTCATCGAGACCGCTTGTCCGGGCGAGCTTTCGCCAGTGGTGGATCGTGACCTCGGCGGCGAACCTGGCTCCACCGATCCGCATCGCCAGTTTCTGGTCGTAGCTGGGATAAAGTCCCACCGGCACAACGTCGTACATCGGCGCAACGCTGATCGTGTTCTGCTGCAACAGGATCGAGTAGTTTTTGGCGTGGGCATCGGCATTTCCGACGAGAGCGTTGAACGCCAGCTGCATCAAGAAGGTCCGCACCAGCTTGCCCGAGGTGTCCACCGGGCGAAGCGATTCCACGACCTGCCTGGCGGTGACACCGTACTTTCGGTCCGGATTGAGCCCACGGGCCTGGGCAAGATCCTCCGCATGTAGACGCCGCGGAATCGGGACGCCTGGATCGCGGATGCGGTCGAAGCGTTCAACTATGAAGGCATGCTGGTCATCGACGCGAAGGATGTTCGCGGCAGGTGCGCCGATGCCTGCCGCCCGTGCCAGCCTGAGTGCGGCGACCTCGGCGTCTTCGACGCACCGAAGGTCCGGCCGACCGGGTTTGACGATATGGGTTGACGGGAGGGAGGCATTGGACCAGTACCAATCGCCGTCGACCGACGCGATGGCGAACTTGCCTTGTGTTCCGGCGAGGGAGAAGCGGGCCGGCAGATTGCGAGGTGCCCAGGCGTCGGGATCGTGTTTGATGCTCCGGATCCGGTCGGCCACGTCGCGGTCGACCGCCGGGTTGAGTTCGGCGGCGGCAGAAACGGGTTCGGTGCCTTCCGGGACCAGGACGAGGCCACCGGCGATGTCGCCGCCGGCCTTCTCCAATAACTCAACAGTGTCGGTACTGCGCGCGCCGTACGTCGCTGCCAGACGAACACGGGTGTGTTCGTGGTCGGGGAGCAGGTTCTCCAGAAAGTTTGCGGCCGCCCGTTTGGTGGCTGTGCCGGTGCGGGGAAGGGACAACGAAATCGGGGTGTCAGGCGCATCCGTGTCGTATCGGAAATATGTGGTGTCGCCATCGATGATGAATTGCCCGACGTGGCCGCCGTCCAGCCAGGCTTCCAGTCGCCGAGTCACGGCGCTATTCGCAAGTCCGGTAGCGCCGTCGGTTCGATGTCGAGAGCGCGCAGGGTGCGGCGGACAGCGGACAGCGGCGCTTGCTCGGCCCTTTCGATGAGTCGGACCGCGGCCGGGTCGATATCGGCGGAGTCGGCGAGTCGACGCACCGACCAGCCTCGGATGGTGCGTTCGGTGGCCACCACGTCGGCGAGATCGTCGGGGTCGCGTAGATATTCATAGTGGTGCTGGGAGACCGAGTATCGGATGTACTCGGTGTTGCCTGCGACAGCGTTGGCGATCAGGTGGGTCTCGAACAGCCCGCCGTCGTGGTCGGGGGCGCCGCCCCACCAGTCGGCCAGCAGTGCGGACGGGTCGTCGGCGGTGCGCAGGGCACGGATACGCGCGGCTGTGCGTGAACGATCGGTGCCCGACAGCCCGGTCAATGTCCGGTAGTGGAGTGCGTGAACAAGCATCCGCCGGGACCTGACGGACAGCGGGCGCCTGTGGCGCCGTCCGTCCGGCAACGTCTCCACCTGCCACGACGTACCGACTTTGGCGGCGTTCACGCGACCGGCCGCGATCAACGCACGGACCCTGCGCGGGCTGACACCGAGCTGATCAGCGGCTTCGGCGACATTCATTGCACAAGTATACCGCCGGATCTCGGGGAGGGCGCGGAACCCTTGATCATCGACGGCAGATATGACCCGGCTATGGCAGGCCGTAGTCACGCTCGACGGTGGCGATGCGTACCCGATACTCCCGATACCACTCGTCGCGGCCACGCTTCTGGGCGAGGCTGTGTTCGCTGACACGCTTCCAGGCGCGTGCGGCCTCGGGAGATTCCCAGTAGGAAACGGTTATCCCGATGTTCTCGCGGGCGGACTCGACACCGAGGTATCCGGGCTGTTCAGCCGCAAGTTCGTCCATCGCTTCTGCGATCGCTGCGTAGCCGTTGTCGACGTCGGTGCGGATCGAGGTGAAGATGACGGCCGTGTACGGCGGGTCCGGGGTCGATGCGATGCTCACCGGCACATTGTGCGGCAACAGCGGATAGTGATGAAAATTTTCGTCCGATATGGCTGTTGGCGCGGACATATGCCCGCGCCAACAGCCATATCGGACGTTTTTGTTCAGGAATCAGAACCTGGGCGCCGGCGGCATCGTGACAACCTGGCCCGAATAGCTCAGCCCGGCACCGTAACCGAGCAGCAGAGCGGTGTCGCCCGGCTTGGCGCGGCCCGACTTGAGCAGCTCGTACATGGCGAGTGGGATCGACGCGGCGGCGGTATTGCCGGTGAATTCGATGTCGTCGGCGACGGGCACATTCTCACGCAACTTGAGGTTCCTGGCGAGCAACTCGCTGATCCGGGCGTTGGCCTGATGGGGGACGAATACGTCGAGGTCGTCGGCGGTGATGCCGGTGACCTCCAGGGTGCGATTGGCCACCTTGCTCATCTCGAACGCGGCCCAACGGAACACGGCGGTGCCGTTCATCCGCATGTAAGGGCGGTCGGTGTGGCTGGCGCCGAGCAGATAGTCCTTCCAGTCCATCGACTGGTGGATCAGTTCGCTCTGCGAGCCTTCGCTACCCCAGATCACCGGGCCCATCTGCCGGGTGGGGGTGGGGCCGACCACGACTGCGCCCGCACCGTCACCGAAGATGAACGCATTGCCCTTGTCGGTCATGTCCAGCGACATCGAGATCTCCTCGGCGCCGATGACCAGCACGCGCGTGGCGCTGCCGGCGCGGATCATGTCCTGGGCGACCGACATTGCGTAACCGAAACCGGCGCAGCCCACACTCAGATCCATGGCGGGCACCCCGTTGGCCCCCACAGCAGTGGCCACCGGCGGCGCGGCCGACGGGATGCAGCGGCCGTGGGTGCTGGTGGCCAGGATGAGAGCGTCGATGTCGGCGCCCGTCAGGCCCGAGTTGGCCAGCGCAGCACGGCCCGCTGCGATCGACATGGTGGTGATGTTCTCATCCCGGCCGCAGAACCGGCGGGCCCTGATACCGGTGCGCGTGTAGATCCAGTCGCTGTCGACGCCGAGCGCCCCGCAGATCTCCTCGTTGGTGACCAGCCGCTGGGGCCGGCACGCGCCGATGCCGAGGATGCCGATGTTGTTGGTGCCGGTGGGCGTCGCGAACGTGACCATGGAGGTGAGTTGTCCTTTGCTGCCGACGACGAGGCGTCTGTTGTGCGACGGATGTCTTGATCCTGAACCTAATGGATGGCCGTCACATCACCTCCGGCAGGTTGGCCGCACATGTCACCGATCCTGCCGGTCGACGCGCAGCGTGGCCAAGATGACTGATGCTCGTGCTGCCGTGGTTCACACTGGGACGATGACACGCACACCTTTCCGGGTCGCACTGGTTGCCGTGATCGTCGTCGGCATCCTGCTCGCCCTGCCACGGTTCGCCTCCGAAAGCACGGCGGCACCCGCGCTCGCAGCCGGTACTTCCACCCACTCGATAGACTTCGACGGCCGCAACCGCGACTTCCGCGTCCACCGCCCGGCGACGGTGACGTCCTCGGCGCCGCTGGTGGTGGTCCTGCACGGCGGATTCGGATCGGCGCGCCAGGCTGAACTCAGCTACGGCTGGAATCAACAGGCCGCGGCCGGCCGTTTCATCGTCGCCTATCCCGATGCGATACGCCGCTCCTGGAATGCGGGAACCTGTTGCGGTGCGGCATCGTCCACGAACCTGGACGATGCCGGATTCGTCGAGGCCGTGGTGCACAGGATCGCCGCCCTCACCCCGATCGACTCCCGCCGCGTCTACGTGACCGGAATGTCCAACGGCGCCATGCTTGCCCTGCGTATTGCTTGCCGGACAGATACTTTCGCCGCCATAGCACCCGTCGCCGGCACCTTGGTGACCTCATGCCCGGCGCCGCGGCCGGCATCGCTGCTGCAGATTCACGGAACCGCCGACCCGAGGGTGCCGTACGGGGGCGGTCCCGGGCAGGCGATCGGCCTCGACGGCAACGCCCGAGTCGACGGCCCGGCCATTCCCGCGGTCAACGCCACGTTCCGTGCGGCCAACAGCTGCGCACCGCCACGTCAAACGGTGATCGGCCCGATCACCACGTCGAGCGCACAGTGCGCCGGCGGTCGCGAGGTGCGGTTGGTGAGCATCGCAGGCGGCGGCCACACCTGGCCGACGTCGCCCTACAACGCGACGGCCCAGATCTGGCGCTTCTTCGCCGCGCACCCGCGCTGACGACGATCGCCGGACGCGTCCGGCGACGCACGTCCGTTCGGTTCCGGAACATCCGCGTTGTCGTATTGGCAGGACTCGGTGACGGCGGGCACGTACGGCCGCGGACGTTCAGGGCCTGAACGGAGGGGAGACAACCGCAGGGGTCGGCCGCGGGGCCGTCGTCGTGCTGGACGGGTCGGGCACGGCCAAGGGTCGCCCCGGGGACCTGGTCGGTGCGCGCCGGTTCCAGGCGCCCGCGCCACCGCAGCCGTGGGACGGCGTGCGTGATGCGCTCGACTACGGGCACACGGCGCCACAGGGCGACTATCCGCCGCCGCTGGACAAGCTGCTCACCAACTTCGTCAACGACGGCGACGACTATCTGAACCTCAACGTGTGGACACCGGAGCAGGCCATCGGTGGGGACCCGCGTCCGGTGATGGTGTGGATTCACGGTGGCGCGTTTGTGAACGGGTCGGGCGCGATCTACGACGGCACCACCTTCGCCCGCGACGGCGTCGTGATGGTGTCCATCAACTACCGACTCGGCGTGAACGGCTTCCTGTGGTTCGGGGAGGGCACCCCGAACCTGGGCATCCTCGACCAGATCGCGGCCCTGGAATGGGTGCGCGACAACATCGCCGCGTTCGGTGGTGACCCGGCCAAGGTGACCATCTTCGGTGAATCGGCCGGCGGAATGAGCACCGCAACACTGCTGGCCACTCCGGCCGCCCACGGTCTGTTCGGTCGCGCGATCGTCCAGTCCGGCGGTGGGCATATCGCGATGAGCCCAGGCAGCGCGATCAAGGTGGCCCGCAAGTACGCGAAGATCCTCGGCGTTGAACCGAGCCGCGAGGCCGTCGCGGCCGCCGACCCCAAAGCGATCATCGCGGCTCAATCCGCGCTGTCGGTGGAGATGAACAAGAAGCCGTTCAAACGCCTCTGGGGCGACGCGGCCGCCAACCTGCTGCCGTTCGAGCCGGTCATCGACGGCACCATCGTGCCCGGCCTGCCCGAGACGGCCATCGCGGCCGGTGCGAGTGCCGACGTCGACCTGATGGTCGGTTCCAACGCCCACGAGGGCAGACTCTTTCTCGCACCGACCGGTGCCGCTCCGAAGGTGCCGCCGGTCGTCCCGTACATCTACGCACGCACAGCGGGCGCCAAGAAGCCCGCAGCGACCCTCAAGGCCTACCGCAAGAGCCGCTCCACCGAGTCCTGGGGCGATATCACCGCGTCCTTCATGACCGACGCCTACTTCCGGGCTCCCGCGCTACGCCTGGCCGAGGCACACCCCGGCACCTTCGTCTACGAATTCCAGTGGGAAACCCCGCAGGTTCCCGGGCTGGGATCATGCCATGCCCTTGAGGTGCCGTTCGTATTCGACGGACTGGACGGCTCACGGTACGCCGCGCTGACCGGTCCGTCGGCACCCAAGGATCTCGCCGCCGCCATGCACAAGGCATGGATCGACTTTGCCGTCACCGGTGACCCCGGCTGGCCCGCCTACGATCACACCACTCGATCGACGATGGTGTTCAACAAGACCTCCGGTGTCGAACCCGACCCGCGTCCGCACGACAGGCGGCACTGGGAACGCTGACCGTCACCGGGGGCGAGCGTCCTGGCGCAGTGAGTCGCCCTCACCGGGCTGACGGTGTCGAGTACCTGACACGTCGAATCGACGCGAGCCGCGGTGCGCCGCCTTGCGATGGTCGCCGCGGACGGCCACGCTTCTTGCATGAGCACCAGCAAGGACCCCACCGGTGGCATCCTCGACGCGGCCGCCCGTAAGCTGCGCCTGCCGTTCGGCGTACCCGACTTCGTCGACCGCATCGTCTCCGGCAGCGTCGATGAGGCCGGTCGGCGCACTGTGCAGGTGCTCATCACCACCTGGGACCTGGCCGAAGGCGGACCCTTCGCCGCACAGGCCATCTCGGCGGGCGGCATGGCCAAGAGCGTCGAGATCGTCTACGACAACCTTATCGGGCCCATCTTCGGACCTCTGCTCAAACGCCTCGGCGCCGACGACGTCACCAAGCGTGCGGGCCTGTGCGCCACCCAGCTCGTCGGGGTCGGCGTGGTGCGTTATGTGGCCCGTGCCGACCCGATCCGGTCGATGACTCCGGAAGAACTCGCCGACGCGATCGCCCCGACCCTGCAGCGCTACCTCATCGGCGACATCTCCTGACATTCCGCTGACGCCGAGCCCGGTATCAGCGGAAACGGAAGCGGGTGCAGTCGTCGGGAAACTTCGACCATGCCATCGCGCGGCGCGGGGTGATCGTTCGCAGACCGCCACCGTCGGTGGGGGACTCCCAGGAGCCTGGCTCCGGCTTGTAGTCCAGGTCGTGATACTTGCCGAATGCGGCGGCCAGACGTTGCCCGAAACCATCACCGAGTGCGCGGACCGCCACCGAGGTGCCTTCGACGATCACCACGTCGGTGCCGCTTTCCAAGGTGAGTGTGCACGCCGGGTTGGCCTCGAGATTGCGGGCATGCACAGTGGTCGGAGCTCCGTCGTAGAAGAATCGGTTGTCCAGCCACACACCCCAGCGGGGGATGGTGGGCGGGGTGCCGTCGGGCCGTACCGAAGCGAGCCAGTAGTGCTTCGACGCGGTGAGTTTGTCCAGAACCGTGGCCCAGTCCAGGGTGACGGTCGCGTTCTCGACTCCGTAGCCGTCGGGCATGCGTGGCCGGTCGATGATCGTCGGGACGATCGGTGGCAGGGCACCGGCGTCGGGCAGTGGGTTGTCGGGGGAGGCGGTACTCAGGCTCATAATCGGACAGTATGGACCCCGGCTACGACACCCGGGACTTTCTCAGACCGGCCGGACCGGCCGACTGGCCGCAACGCGGGGACTGTGTGCGGGTCAGCGGTGACCGCGCCCAGGGGACCGCCCCGCAGGTACCCGAACAGTGCGGCCCGGTAGCCGCGGAGATGGCTGATATCGCCGGTCTCGGATACCGGCTGTTCCAGGGTCGATGACGCGTGATGGCACGCCCACGCGCCGGGCAAGGACTCCAGGTAGTCGATCGCATCGGAGAAGCCCCGGCGGAACTCGTCATGATCGAGCGTGTCGCCTCGATCCGCGACGGATCGGTGGACCTGATCGGGTGTGGTCATCGATCGTCCTCCTGCAGTCGATCCTCGTGTGCCAGGGTCCGGTACAGCGTCGCGCGGCTGACCCCCAGTGATTCGGCGATGGTCGGTACGCGTTCACCCAGGGCACGTCGCCGACGCGCCACCTCGATCTGTTCGGCGTCGAGAACACGCGGTCGACCGACCGATCCGTCGTGGCTGCCGACCGCGCGGTGCGTGGCGGTGAATCGATGACGGTCATCAGGTCGGCGGCCCTCAGCGGGCCGGGGCTGATCGTCGCGACGGGATGCGCCGTGCACCTGAGTGCTGCCCGACTCGTCGCAGAGGTTCGCCAAAGAGGCCAGGACACCGACGATCATCCGTCCGGCAGCGTCGGCGGTATCGATCCCTTCCTGCAGCGACCGCAGCCGCAGACCCCGCTCCTGCAGGGTGCGGACGGTCCGCATCACATCGTCGGGGGTCGTACCGAGCCTGTCGATACTCGCCACGAGTACCGTGTCGCCGGTTCGGGCATAGTCCAGGAGTGCTGCCAATCCCGGACGGTGCAGGGCAGGCTCGCCGGGGGACTGGACGTCGCTGTACACGCGGAAGCCACTGACGCCGGCGGCGGTCAGCGTGTCGAACTGTGCGTCGGTCGCGAGCCGGCCGGAACTAGCCCGCGCATACCCGAGCAGTTCACCCGAAGGCGGCCCGGAGTCGTCGATTGCCATACCAAAACGATATCTCAAAAAGGCGAGAATGTCTCGTATTGAAAAAGGTGTCAAAACACCCTAGCTCCTGTGGAGCGCTTAGTGCATATGCCCCGAACTGGTGGTCTTATAATTACGAATATCGATACGTGGGTGAGACTGATATTGGGACTTATTGCGAGATAACGAGATAAGTTCGAGATTCGACGTTCAGGGAATCCGGTGTCGCGAGCGCCGGGTGAGGAGTGGCAGGCGGAGGAAACCCCCCCGATACGACCACGGGGGAAAACCGCCGTGTTCCTTCACGAGGGGAAACCGGCGTGCCCGCTGATGTTTTGGTGGCCAGCCCCACC